>NZ_JBHFNP010000130.1:0-59658 GCF_041929235.1 Microseira sp. BLCC-F43 | reverse complement strand
GGACAAGCTTTTATGTTGGGTGTTGTTTGCAGCATCCGGGGGCTGCGCCGCTCTTTTTGGAGACATATAAGTGGTGTCGGTAATCCTCGAACAAGTAGGCGATGCTGAAAGTATGTGGGCTGGTTCCCCATCCGAGAGGATCTCCTTTAAGCTGGAAAAGTATGTCCAGATAGTCGTTTTGTGCAAACAAGACCGGACGAAAAGATGTACCATTATTCCAGCCTGAATCCCCGTGTCAAGAGACCGGGGAGTGGCTCAAGTCTCAAACCTGTCATCAATGTAACCATTTGGGATTGAGAAGCGAGAAGCGGTTTAAGTGTGCAAATCAGGCTTGTAGATGGCATGGCGACGCTGATGAAAATGGAGCAATGAATATTGCAAATATTGCAGCCTTTGTAACCAGGCTTCGAGGTTCGGAGTTTCTTAGTTGTCAACTGGGCTACGATACTTCAGGGCTGCTGAAAGCTTCGCCCTTCTAGGGCCCAGAAGGTTACTCAACGTAAAAAAAGAGACAACTGAGAATTCCTCCCAGCGCTCATTTGCCATATCCATCGGGAAAAGTGGTGGTGCGATCCCACACCGCCAGAGAAAAATCCCCATTCTGGGCGCGAAACAAATTGCTACCCACTAGCACCGCTGACTCCAGATTCGCTCCCTCTAAATTCGCCGCTCTCAAATCAGCATCGCTTAAATCCGCCTCGCTCAGATCCGCATGATATAAGTCTGCCCCGTATAAATTCGCACCCCTAAGCTCCGCTCCCCGCAAATTGGCATAACGCAGATTGGCTCTTGACAAATTCGCGCCTTGCAGGTGAGACAAAGACAAATCAGCTTGGTAAAGTTGGGTATCCGCCAATTGAGCATGTTGTAAATTAGCTTTCTGCAAATTCCCTTGACTGAGATTGGCATAAGGCAAGTGAGCTGCCCTTAAATTGCTATTTTTAAGATTGATTTGCCTTAAATCCACTTCAAACAAGTAAGCCTCGCTTAAGTCAACTTGCTCAAAGTCTCGTTTGCCGCCAGCGTATTGAGCTAGCAATTCCTCTGCACTGAATTTCTCCATGTCTATCTTGATGCTGAACACAGCAGTTGTGACCACCTGTACGCCACCCGGCTTGATTTCAAAAAATTGAGTATTTATGCCTACTCAACCTTTAGAATGCTATATTGGTAAACTCAGATACATTTATTTAAAGGTTTTTTAAGATTTGTAAATAAGATGGAAAAAGAACAATTTATGTGTATAGGCAAACAAAAAAAATTTTATAGAAGTCCTCTAAAAAACACTTGACAAATCTTGGAAATATAGTAAAAATGGAAATTGCGCTCGAAACAAGGGACTGTAGTTCAATCGGTTAGAGCACCGCCCTGTCACGGCGGAAGTTGCGGGTTCGAGCCCCGTCAGTCCCGTAAACTATAGTTCCCAGGCTCCTGCCTGGGAATGCCAAGCTCCCAGGCTTCTGCCAGGGAACGCGGATTTCAGATAAACTCTAAAATCTACAGTAGTCGTGCCTTGCCGGAGATAGTTAGTTGTGACAGTTAGAGTTCGGATTGCGCCTAGTCCCACGGGAAATTTACACATTGGCACGGCGAGAACGGCTGTGTTTAACTGGCTGTTCGCCCGTCATCAGGGTGGTCAGTTTATCTTGCGGATTGAAGATACAGACTTAGAACGGTCAAAACCGGAATACACCCAAAACATCCTCGACGGCCTCACCTGGCTGGGATTAACTTGGGATGAAGGGCCAATTTTCCAAACCAAACGCCTAGACTTGTATCGGCAGAAAGTACAAGATCTGTTGGATAAAGGCTTAGCCTATCGCTGCTACACCAGTGCAGAAGAACTAGAGGCGATGCGGGAAGCGCAAAAAGCCAAAGGACTTGCCCCCCGCTACGATAACCGACATCGGAACTTGACGCCAGAACAACAAGCAGCGTTTGAAGCGGAAGGTCGCAAACCCGTGATTCGATTCAAAATAGATGACGACCGGGAAATTGTCTGGAATGACATGGTACGGGGAAAGGTCGCCTGGAAAGGTAGCGACTTGGGTGGCGATATGGTGATTTCCCGGACTGCGGATGGGGATGGCGGGCAAGATGCCCACCCCACAATTGGCATACCCTTGTACAATTTTGCTGTAGTGGTCGATGACATGGATATGAGCATCACCCACGTCATCCGGGGAGAAGACCACATTGCCAATACAGCTAAGCAGATTTTGCTTTACGAAGCATTTGGTGTTTCAGTACCGGAATTTGCCCATACGCCGTTAATTCTGAACAAAGAAGGGCGCAAGCTTTCCAAACGGGATGGGGTAACCTCGATCTGGGACTTCAAAGACATGGGTTACACCGCCGAAGCAATGGTTAATTATATGACCTTGTTGGGTTGGTCGCCGCCAGATTCGACTCAGGAAATCTTTACCCTAGAAGAAGCAGCGAAGCAGTTTAGCTTCGATCGCGTCAACAAAGCGGGGGCAAAGTTTGACTGGGATAAGCTCAACTGGATTAACGGTCAATATCTCCACAAAATGCCGGTAGAAAAGCTGACGGATGAATTAATTCCCTACTGGCAAGCAGCGGGATATCAGTTCGATTTGGTTGGCGATCGCTCCTGGTTACAACAAATAGCGGCTTTGATCGGTCCATCGCTTACTCGCTTGCCGGAAGCAGTTGCTATGAGTCGAGTTTTCTTTGCTGGGACGGTGGATTTTACTGAAGAAGCTCAAGCTCATTTCCAACAAGAAGGAGCAACAGCCGCCCTTGAGGCAATTTTAACCGCCTTAGATAGCATTGAATCGCTAACCGAAGCAACTGCGGGAGAAATTATCAAGCAAGTCACCAAACAACTTAACGTCAAAAAAGGATTGGTAATGCGAAGTCTGCGCGCAGGTTTATCCGGCGAAGTGCATGGCCCCGACCTGATCCAATCTTGGCTGATATTGCATCAAAAGGCACTCGACCGACCCCGGTTGCAACAGGCGCTAGAACGCTTGTCTGAACTTAGCTAGGAACTTTGTTGCCAGTCGGATCGTCCCTGAAGGTGCAAAACATTTGATACACGATTGCTTATCCGCAATCCACCGTTAAAATGCAAAACAAATTGCAGAATCAAGGGTCAAGATTAACGGTAAAAGCGTTCTCAGGTTCTGCCTGGGAACGAATACCAAATCCGCTTCGAGGTTGGCTTTTATCCCCCACCCTTCAGGGTGGGGCTACACAAACAAAGACCGCCTGCGCGGTCTATGAAAATAAATCCGGATTTGGTATAAAACCAGCAAAAAAAACAAAACAGGTTTCTTTTGTTTGTTTATTTTTACTTTCTGCTGTTTACTGTTTACTAACCCAAGCGGGTGTTCAGGCGCAGAGATCCCAAAATATACAAAATATTACCGTCAGCCCTGGCTTTTCTCCAACTCCGATTAGAGTTCAAGGCGTTGGTGGCGGGTCAGTTTCCATCAGTCAAATTGCCGGTCGCCAAGAAACAGCTAATGGTCCCTGCGTTGGTTTTACCGATGCTAAACCTAACCATAATTTAGTTTTGAATTCTGCGTTTAACTATCTCAGCATTCAAGTTGAAAGTCGAGAAGATACGACGCTGCTGGTACGCGGGCCTGGGGGCATTTGGTGCAATGATGATTTTAGAGGAAAAAATCCCGGCCTCGCGGGTCAGTGGTTACCTGGAACTTACGAAATTTGGGTAGGTTCCTATGGAAAAGAAAAACAAGCACCCTACACGCTTCGGATCTCAGAACAGCGTTAGAAAAGCATAACCCGACCATCGTTGAGGATGTAAATCGTGCGATCGCCCGGTATGCGTCCCCCAGATATTAACACAACTCGCAGGGTGTCCGGATTCGGTTTAGAAAGTCTCGCCGTGAGAATTCGCGATATCGTACTCCAGAACACCAGCGAGAAATTCGGTTCCGTCGCGGGCCACCGTCGAAATCTCAACGCCTGTCCAGGTCTAATCGGAATTGCGTCAGTCCCCGCCACCTTTTCCGCCAAAAGCACCGTAACGCCGGTTTGATTGACCACCTCCACATCGATGCGCTGTCCGGGTACGAACCCCAGAGGCGGCGGCGGACAGCTAGCACCTGCACAAGTTGCGGCGATTGCGAGATTTTGGTTTTCTGCGCGACCCAAAAGTAGGGCAGTTGCGACTAAAACTACTGGCAAAAGTTTGGACATGCCAGACACCCGATGAAGTTTTTACTTTTGCAGTTTATCTTAATTTTTTCTGCGTTAGTTTATGCTTGCAAATATTTTTATCATTAAAAAAATATTTGCAATTAATAGTTTATTTGCCATTGGCGATCGCATTTTCGGGATAGGGGTGGTGAGATGCGATCGCTTGTAGATACATGCTAAGGTTATTAGTTAATTTGATAGATTGCAGGGCGATATTTAGGTTTGGGAATAGACTTACCTTCTACCTTAGCAGCTGCTAACCAGGCAGCTTTAGCATTTAGCACTTCGCTAACAGTTTCTTCAACTGTAGAACCAAAAGCAGAGCAATACTTCAAATCGGGAATATCGGCAATATAGCCTTCATCTTCTTCGCTGTAGAAAACGTTGATGTGATAGTCTTTCATTCTTCTTGAAACCTCAAAAGTTGAATTGCTTTGATAACTTTTGCTTTGGGAGTATCCACCGGAAATTTAGGCATCAGATACTTGCCTCCGCAACGAATGCTTCCAACACAGGTGATTCCGGTTCGAGTACATCTTCACCAAAAGTTTCAATATCAAACTTGATGGCTGATTTGACATCAGCTAAAGCTGCCTCATAGGTGTCACCTTCTCCAACAACGACACCTTTAACTCCAAGGGGATAAGCAACATAACCATCCGGATGTTTTTCAACAATTATTTTAATGTTTTTCACGGTCTTTCCTCTGCTGATACTTTTTAATCTCTTCAATTGGCAATAACAAAGTCTCTTCAATCTCCTGCCGCAATTCCCGACTGACGTAACAATCGCTATTCAAACAATCTATTAGCAGTTTATTGGCATTGTAATATTGCTGCAACCGTTCTCTTTGTTCATCGCTGAACTGCCAGTCATGCCCTAGATTGCGATGCTCGATCGCATTTGCTATCAATTGCTCACCCCAAGCTTTACCTTTGGATTGCCACCAGGTTTTTAATTCTTCATCCCTGTGTGTTTTTGGGATCTGTTTATTTAAAAATTTTAGTTGATTTATCAAACCATAATTTTGACCATGTTTGATAGCTTGCTTTAGAGACTGTTCAATAAGCATTGCAGTAAATCGATCTATAGTAACTTTACTATCTCCTTTATTTAAGTTATAACTAAGCCAAACAATTATGCAACTATAATAACCTTTAGCAAATGGAATAGCTGCATCAATAGCTAGGATGAGAGCAGCGTCAAGAGATAGAGCATGGTCAAAACTGAAACCATGCTCCAGATAAATATTAATCGAAGTGTCTATATTATTCGCCAGTTCAAATAATTCGCTTTCCGTCAAAAATAGACATTCAAGATCAAAGTAAGTAGCACGAACAGCAGCAAGCTTGTAAGGCACTTTAGTAGATCGCGCTTTCTCATCCAACCACGTCAAAAACTGCTGTAAAATTTTATCCTGTGTCAGCAGGTTATCAATTTTTGATTTCATCAACCGCAACAAAAAGTCTGCGCTATCTACCGTTTGAACAGCTAGCAAAAACACTTCCCGCCAGCGCTTCTCAGTTAGGTGACTAACCAATCCTTGCAGAATTGGATCGTCGGCAGCATAAGGATTGCAACTCGTCACAATCTTGCGTGCCGTAAAATATTCGTGAAACGTCAAATGCGAAAACGAATAAATACCCCTCGCCCGTTCCACAAATAACCCATGCTGCGCCTCAATCGACTTTAAAACCGCGGCGCTATCCAGTTCTAATACTTCTGGATCGGTACTAGCATCTGGTAAGTTTTGAATGTACTGGGTGATGTAGCGCTCTACTTCCTTTTGTTTAAAGAAATAATTCCCAGCTTTAAACGTAGTGCGGGCAATCTGACTAAGCAAATCTTCCTTTCTTTTGGGCGACAATCGTTTGTAGACTTGCTCTCGCTCAATGTTGCGTTTCACATCCCATTTTTTCAGCAACACATCCACGCCAGTCTGATACAATTCGGCGCGGTTAGTGGGAAAGCTGCCGGAGTCTTCAAACATTAAACACAACAGGGTCAGCAGTAATGGATTCGTTGCTAGTTCCCGGATGGGCGCATCTTCTTTCAGCTTTTGCACAAACCGATCTGCCTTAATCGGGTCATTTTTATTGCGGAACCATTTACCGGAAAAATCGGCGATTTGTTCATCATTAAAATCGGCAATTTCCACATCGTTGAATTTTTCAAAGGTATATTCTCGCGCCGCAATGCGACAGGTGATAACAAATTGATTTTGGGGAAATTGTTGGGTAAATTCGCTTATTTGCCGTAAGACGCGACGACTATCGGCATCTCTGACTTCATCCAATCCATCTAACAAAATCAATGCCCTGCCATGCCGGATAATTTCGCGTAGGGGCACGGCATCATTCACCTTTGTATTTAAACCGAAAGATCCCGGATGCCGTGCCCCTACGTCATCGGGTGTTTCTATGGCGAACATGGGAATTAATCGATTGAGGTATTCCAACAAATCGGGTTGACCAGGTGCTTCGGCGAAATCTTTTAGGGTCACGAATATCGGCAATCTTTCTGGTTGAAATTTGCCGCCGATGCAATGTATTGCTAAATGCTTTAGGAATGTTGTTTTTCCCGCACCCGGTTTTCCCAAAATCATCAATTTCGATAATTTCTCAACCGCTTTTAACCCCGGAATTCGCTTTTCTCGCACATCTCCAAGGCAAAACCGCTCATAATTTTCTGGGGAAACGTCCCGCATTAAATCTGTTGGTTCCAGTCCTCTGCGTCCGGCGATTTTCTCTAAGATATTGACATGGGTGTAGATTTCGCCCAGTTCAATTGGTTGGTTCATGTCCAGCACCCGCATTGTGCCGCATTTTTCCTCGATGTAAGGTTGTATCTGCTGTCGCACCTGTTGCACTAGAGCATCAATATCAGCGTTACTTTCCTGTCTATCCTGGGATGATTCTGCTTTAGCTTGCTTAGATCGACCAGAAACTTCTTGCCAATCTAACTCCAGCGCTTTACATATCTCCTTGAACTGCTGATATTGAACGGGTTCGCCTTTGAAGAAATTATTGATGGTTGTACGGGATATTCCCACCGTGGTTTTGGGTGATGCACCCTTAACCTTGCGGCGCGATACGGTAATGCGGGTTGCCAGTTCGGATTTAGTAATGGCAAGTTTGTCAAGTGCCATATTCGCCACTTTAATTCCTGCTTCTGTGAGTTGTAGCGATCGCTCTATCTGCCCTGCCATATCTAATTTTGCTGCCTTTTGACCATCCTAGCTACAAAGACAGCAATCGAACAAAGTTGAACGCTGCTTGAACAGTTGGAGATAATTCGCTGCACCAGACTCCCAGCTTGAATTGGACAGACTTTAGGAAGTTCACCACCTCAAAGGTTATATGACAACTTCCAACCCCAATCAACCCGCACAACAGCAACCATTACCCAATCGGAAGTATAGCGCGATCGCTCAATCTAACAAAAAGCAATGTTGGCTAAAAGTGATTGAATTTGCTGTCGTTGGTTTTGCCACCTGGTTAAATCCTCAAGCTGGTTTCCTTATCTTTTTACTCAAACTTTGCTTTCAAATCCTACAAGCACTTCAGGAGGATCGTTAGCAGATATCCCCAGAAAACCCCAGAAACCCGGTAACTTCGGCGAAACCGGGTTTCTCAATCCGATCATTTCAACTTGTTTTAACGGGTTTTGTCAGGGCAATCCCCCCGTGGTTGCCCCTACAGGACACACACGACGACTATCGGCATCTCTGACTTCATCCAATCCATCTAACAAAATTAATGCCCTGCCATGTCGGATAATTTCGTGTAGGGGCACGGCATCATCCACCTTTGTGCTTAAACCGAAAGATCCCGGATGCCGTGCCCCTACATCATGGGGTGTTTCTCTGGAGAACATGGGAATTAATCGATTGATGTATGCCAACAGATCAGGTTGACCAAGTGCTTCGGCAAAATCTTTTAGCGTCACGAATATCGGCACTCTTTCTGGTTGAAATTTACCGCCGATGCACTTAATTGCCAAATGTTTTAGGAATGTTGTTTTCCCAATATCATCAATGTCCCTACAGCTTTAGGACTTACGCACCTACACTAAATATGGTATATGGTGCCTGACGCTATCGCTAACGCACCCTACATATAGAAACTTTGCGTAAGTCCTGAGCTTGATTAATTTATTTCCAACTTAAAGCAAACGCAACTGACCAACTGCTTTTTCTCCCTCAACTTCAGGTGTATCTAACCACACCTCTTGATCTCCTTCTAACAAACTTTCCGCTGCCTCTAGCATCTCAGATGCAAGACTTTTAAGGTCTTCTCGACTCTCCAAATAAGTCCTCAATGCTGCCATCGGGTCAATGCTGTTACCCGCACCCAATTCTGGTACGCGAGGTCGCGCTAGTTGACTGACTAATTCTGCTTGAATTGTGTAAGTGTGAGCATCTTTTAAAGCTTGGTGCAGAGATGGGTTATCAATTTGATCGAGTTGTTCGGAACGCAGTTTATAAATCAACCGCACAACCGCATCTTTAATATCTTTTTTCCCAATTGCTTTGATTAAAACCGCTTGCGGGTCTTCTGCTTTAGATAAATCAACTTCAATCGTGCAAAATACTCTAACTGATACTTGACAAAATTTCCATTTGGCGCTACCTTTTTCTAATTCAATTAATACAAAGCCTTTGTCTTCTTTTTCTTCGCTGAAATCTACCCGTTCGATGCTACCGGGATAAATAACTGGAGGGTCGTTCGATTGATTCAGATTTTGGTGTTTGTGGACGTGACCTAAAGCAACATAATCAAAACAAGGTCGCGTCAGCATAGAAAGGGGAATAGTAAAGCCTTTTCCTACTGCTAAAAAGCGTTCTGCTCCCAGATTAGCGCGGTCTGCCATTAAATGACCCAGCAAAACCGTTGGTACATTTGGATCTAAGCGTCTAATTTCGCCTTCTAGTGCTGGTTCAAGACGCTTAATTAATAGATCGTTAACGTCAGCGAGGGATAAACCTTCGGTTTCTTTCCGAGTTAGTAAGGTAGAACGGGTCAGCCAGGGTAAAGTAATAACTTGGACTGGGCCATTGCGAGTTTGAATGGTGTGGGTTTCCAAGCGATCGCCCACGACAAACCCAGGCACTCCCAAGGTACGATAAATACATAAACTCGCCCCACCCTGTCCTTGCGCGTGTTGGTCGTGGTTCCCTACCAACAATACTGTGGGAATTTCGGCATCTACCAAGCGACGAAACTGACTGGCAAACTTTTCCTGCACGTTGGGTGCTGGCGTCGCATCGGGAAACGCATCCCCGCCGAATAATACCAAATCGACAGGTTCTTCAATTGCCCGATCGATGCAGCGCGACAAAGTATTGACAAAATCCTCCAACCGTGTATTTAACCCCGTTTGAGAGTTAATTTTCCCGTGGGAAAAGCCACTTCCCATGTGGATATCGGAGAGGTGGAGGATTTTAATCATGGTTGCTAATCGCTAATGGCTAATTGCTAATTGTACGAGGTTATTCACAATTAGCCATTAGCTATTAGCTATGAGTTAAATATGAATTCCACACTCGGTTTTGCCAGTTCCCCGCCAGCGTCCGGCGCGTTCGTCTTCGCCTTCTGCAACTTTGGTGGTAATTGGTTCGTCGCCGATGCTGGGATAACCTTGGTCGTGGAGAGGATTGTAAATTACCCCATGCTCAAATGCGTATGGCCAGGTTTCTTTGCGGGTCCAATAGGCAACGGGGTTGACTTTGAGTCGGTTTTGATTATCGATTTCCAAAACTGGCATTTCGGCGCGGGTGGGCGCTTGGTCGCGACGGCGTCCGGTAATCCAAGCTACGGTGTTTAATTCTGCCAAACCTCTGTTGAGCGGTTCAATTTTGGTGATTTGGTGGAATTGGAGGATATCTTTATCCCACAGCGCTTCACCGTACTTGGCGGCAAATTCTTCGCGGGTGTTAACGTCTGGAGTTTTGTAAGTTCTCAAGTCTAGGTTGTAGACTTCCTGGGATTTTTTGACTAATTCCAGGGTTTGGGGGAAATGGTATAACGTGTCTAAAAAGATGACTGGTACTGGCGTCGCGGGTTTGAGGTCGCGGTAGAGAATATCGGTAATTACCATATCATCCACGTTAAACGCGCTGGTTTGCACAAAACCCGTGGGGATATTCTCAACGCACCAAGCTAAAATCTCTCTGGGATGGGCGGATGCAAATCTCTCGTTCAGTTCGTCGAGGTTCAGTTTGCCGATCTCAATCGGGGTTTTGAGGGAAGATACCATCGTCGGGTTTTATGATTGTTCTTACACGGTAATTATACCTTAAAACGCACATACCCCGAGCGAGAAATGGGGTTTATTTGAAAAATGAGGTGGGTGGGGATGCGATCGCTTGTTCTACCCTGCTTTCTCACCCAACTCCTCTGCTGACGAGGGCAGCACTCGCCTCGCGCTGGAGATCGCGTTTGACCATATACCATACAACAACAGGTGTACGGGTAAGACTTCGCACCCCGGGATCCAGAGGTAATTGATATAAATAGGCGCGAACGCCGCACTAGGTAAATGACCGATACTCCCAGTAAAATTCAACACTTCGTCAACTATGCCCGTAGTCTCAAAGGCTATGAGAAAGGCGAAGCACAGCTATTTTGCGACCGACTGTTTCAAGCTTTTGGACACAGGGGATGCGTTGAGGCAGGGGCAAAGCTGGAGTATCGGCTAAAGTCACAAGGAAAGCACACCAAATTTCCCGATCTAGTTTGGCGTCCACGACTGTTGCTGGAAATGAAAAGTCGCGGCGAAAATCTTGCTCATCACATTCAACAAGCAAGGGAATATTGGCACGAACTGAAACCCCAGCCTCGATATATTGTTCTGTGTAACTTTGATGAATTTTGGATTTACGACACCGCGCTTCAAATAGAAGAACCAGTAAGCCGGGTGAACCTGCAAGAATTACCGCAGCAATATAATATTTTAAACTTTTTATTTCCCAACAATAGCGCCCTCGATTTGTATCAGAAGGCAACTAATTATTGCGAGAATATTCCCCTCAGTGGTGCGGCACAATTGCTTGGGCGATCGCATGAAATCCAAAAGCTGAAGGAGTTGTTGCAGCAAGAGGATGGGCAAGCGATCGCAGTCATTTTAGGCATGGGCGGAGTTGGCAAAACCGAACTCGCCAATCAGTATGCTTGGCAACATTTAGAAACTTTAGGAGATAGAGCGGGTGGGGTTTGTTGGATAGATGCCAGAGAAATCGATATAGGAATTCAATTCATTAATTTTGCTCGGAGCTTCTTCAACCTGAACCCGCCAGAAGATTGGGATTTAAAAACTCAGTTGAACTACTGCTGGAGAAACTGGCGCTGCGGCAATTGGCTGATAGTTATCGATGATGTCACCGACTACAGAAAGCAGGTAAAGCCCTATTTACCACCACAAACATCCCCGTTTAAAATATTGATCACAACGCGAGAAAAGTTGGGTTCATCTTTAGCGCACTTATCGCTTGATGAACTCAAAGCAGAAGCAGCACTGGATTTATTAATATCGCTGGTTGGTGCCCAACGAATTCAACCAGAATTAGAAATAGCCCAACAAATCTGTAATTGGCTTGGCTATTTGCCCTTGGGTTTGGAACTGGTAGGGCGATATTTAGAGCGTGACCCAGATTTGTCACTCAAAGCAATGCTTTCTCTACTCGAGAAAAAGCGAATCAGACACAGATCCGTCGTTGAAGCTGATGCGACAATGACAGCAAAACTAGGGGTAGCTGATGCGTTTGATTTAAGTTGGGAACGATTAGATGAAAATGCCCAACAATTGGGCTGTATGCTGAGTTTGTTTGCTTTGGCTGATATTCCTTGGGATTTAGTAAAACAGGCATACAGAAATCTCCCATCTTTTGATAATGCAGAAATTGAAATAGATTTTATAGAAGAAGCCAGAGTAGATTTAGTTCGTTGCAATTTGCTACAGCGCACAGGTAAAGAAACCTACCGCCTGCATCAGTTGATTCGAGAGTATTTACGTGAGAAACGAGAACAGTCAGAGCAGGTGAATGATTTTAACCAAGCGTTTGTAGACGCTATTGTGGCAGTAGCAAAACAAGTTCCTGAACCTGGTAAATTAAGTTGTCAGTTAATTGATTCAATTTTCTATAAAATTCCTCATCTTGCAGAACCTGCCACAACATTGATGGATTGGCTAAGTGGTGAGGATATATTCTGGCCTTCGTTGGCATTAGGCAGATTTTACAAAGCTCAATATTTATATGAGCAAGCAGAACATTTTTATCAGCAGTGTTTAAATCTCACTCAAACTCGATTGGGTGTTGAGCATCCTTATCTGGCAATTAGCCTAAGTAATCTGGCAGAACTTTACCGCGAGCAGGGGCGATACAAAGAAGCTGAACCTTTATTCCTTGAAGCTTTAGAAATTTGGCAAAAGTTGCCAGACAAGGATGAGAATGAACCCACAATGATTTTGAACAATTTGGCGTTACTATACGAAGAGCAAGGTCGTTACAGTGAAGCTGAACGGCTATTCTTACAAGCATTGGAACTAAATCGATCTTCATATGGTGAAGAGCATACTTATGTTGTTGGATTTATTCTCCATAATCTAGGAAACTTATACCAGCAACAAGGACGCTATAGTGAAGCAGAATCAATAGCGATCCAGGCTGTAAAAATTAGGATAGATTTGCTAGGAAATGACAACCCAATTACAGCAATGACTATCAACAATCTGGCGGCTGTATACATATCTCAGAGTCGTCATAGCGAAGCTGAACCTTTATTACTGCAAGCTTTAGAAATCATCCGTAGAACAAGGGGAGAGGAGCATCGAGAAGTGGCAACTTGTCTGAGTAACCTTGCCAGCTTATACATATCACAGGGTCGATACAGCCAAGCTGAATCTCTGTTATTAGAAGCTTTGGAACTAGATAAACGATTGCTAGGTGAGGAGCATCCAGAATTAGTCACAGATTTAAGCAATCTGGCTAATTTTTATCAATCTCAGCTCCGATATAGTGAGGCAGAAACCCTGTATAGGCAAGCTTTAGAACTGGGAAAGCGTGTAGTAGCACATAACCATCCTATGATGGCAACCAGCCTGAAAGATCTGGCTGATATCTACTATTCTCAAGGTCGCTACAGCGAAGCTGAAACCCTGTATAAGCAAGCGCTGGAACTGGAAAAATGTCGGCTGGGAGAAGACCATCCTGAATTGGCAAAAAACCTGAATATTCTAGCTCATCTGTACCATGCTCAAGGTCGCTACAGTGAAGCCGAAACTTTGTATAGGCAAGCATGGGATATGAGAAAACAGCTATTGGTAGAAGATGACCCCAATGTAGCTAATAGCCTACACAATTTGGCTTATATATATCAGGAACAAGGTCGTTACACCGAAGCTGAAACCCTGTATAAGCAAGCGGTGAAACTGAAAAAACGCCTGATAGGAGAAGAAGATAATGAAGTGGCAGTCAGTTTAAATAACCTGGCATTACTTTATTACAACCAGAAGCGCTACACTAAAGCTGAACCTCTTTTAGCCGAAGCTTGCAAAATTTTTCAGCGACGCTTAGGAACAAACCATCCTGACACGATTAATTGCCGAAAAGGTCTTGCAATCGTTCGCGATCGCATCAAATCCACATCGACAGAATTGCCCAATTTTAAATACAAACCTCACAAAAGCGGCACTCAGAAAAATCCCAAAGGTTTTGGCAAAGCATAACCACCTCACAAAGAAGATTAGCATTGAAAGCCTTTCCTCTCTCTCCTCTCTTCCTTGGCGTCCTTGGCGTCTTGGCGGTTCAAATCCAAAAAGCGATCGTTCTCCCCCCAACTACGGTAAACTGCTAAACTATCTCCCGGCACAAAACAAAGGAGGATGTAGTGAAAGGAGTCCTAATGACAGCCCCAGGCGCCCCAGAAGTCCTGCAACTACAGCAAGTCCCAAACCCTGCCCCTCCAAGCGATACAGAACTTTTAATCCGCTTAAAGGCGGCAGGCATCAACCCCATCGACACAAAATTACGCCAGCGGGGTACTTTCTATCCCGATAAAATGCCAGCAATCTTGGGGTGCGATGGTGCTGGTATCGTCGAAGCAGTCGGTGCTGGCGTGGAGAACTTTCGCCCCGGTGACGAGGTATATTTCTGCTGGGGTGGATTGGGCTTGAGCTTCGGCAATTACGCAGAATATACAGTGGTAGACGAGCGATTTGTTGCCCCTAAACCCGCCTCCCTCTCCTTCGCCGAAGCAGCAGCGGCACCTCTGGTTTTAATCACCGCTTGGGAATCTCTCTACGATAGAGGACGCCTGGAAGCTGGCAGAAAAGCTTTAATTCATGCTGGTGCGGGTGGTGTCGGTCACGTCGCGATTCAACTGGCAAAATTACAAGGGGCGGATGTTTGCACAACCGTTAGTTCCCAGGAAAAAGCCGATTTTGTCCGCAGCTTAGGCGCAGATGAAATAATTTTTTATAATCAAACCGATTTTGTTGGAGCAACTTTAGATTGGACGCAAGGTGAAGGCGTAGACTTGGCTTTTGATACCATCGGTGGCGATATTTTTGCCAAATCTTTCCCCGCTGTTAAGATTTATGGCGATCTCGTGACAATTTTGGAGCCTGATGCTAAGACAAGCTGGAAAGTCGCGCGAGCCCGCAATCTCCGCATCAGTCTAGAATTAATGCTCACTCCCATGTTGCTCCGACTCGTAGAAGACTTGAAACACCAAGCAAAAATTCTTTCCCAATGCGCCCGTTTAATTGATGAAGGCAAGCTCAAAATTCACCTCAATAAAACCTTCCCCCTAGAAGCTGCTGCGGATGCTCACCGCTTGCTGGAAGCAGGTTCAATGATGGGTAAAATCGTTTTGAATATAGACTAAAGGCTCAACTAAATTATCTTGGCATTCCTGCCAAATTTTCTGCAAAAATGAGAGGACAGAATCCTCGTATTGCTTGCGATGTTTTTTGCGATCGTTTTTGATCGTACTCCACAAATGATTGAGATGTTGTAGCGTAGAACATTGTTGGAATTGGGATGCAATCGCATTCTTCCAATGTTCTAGCACGCGATAGCTGACAAACTGTCCGCCTATATCTTTACGATGAACAAACAACACAAAAGGCCAGCACTCAAATTTTACAATTATCGACTCGGCAATGCCCAAAATTCTGGCTATTTGTCCCTTGGTAATGCGGAATTTCTTTGCCGGGTCAACCCGCCTGAACAATGTAGTCATAGCTCTTGCACTCCAGGTTAGAGGGGTAGGTGGTGCTTTTTAACTCACTTCATCTTAACACGAGTCCATTCTTCTTGCACCGATGCAGAGAAGCGGCAATTTCACTTGAGCCATCCTTAAGAGTCGATGCTGTGCTAGTTTGAGGGGTAAGGTAGGTAGGTGAAATGTCAGGATTGTCTAACAAAGCTGTAGTCGAGAACGAGAAACAGTTGCGTCCCGTGCGCTTCACTGATAAAGGGCGTATGAGGTTGGGCAAGATTATAAGGGCGGCAAGAGAACAAAAGGGTTGGTCAACGACGGAAACCGAGTTCAAGTCCAAAGAGTACGAGATGCAGGTGTTTACCGCTATGGGGGAACCCATCCCTAAAGATATCGGCATCAGCGGTGCAACCGTTAGCCGCTATGAGCGCGGAAAGTTGGATAATTTAGACTGGCGGTCTTTATCCCTGCTGTGCTTTGTTCTCAAGCCAACAGATCCGCTAACCGGGAAAGCATTGGAACCGGCGAATGCTCTCTATATCGCTTGCGAGCATCCACCGTATAATGACGCCAAGTTGTACAAATAAGGCGATCGCACTAAATCTTTGCTTCCAGAGACTTGAGAAACTCGGTATTGACCCCTGACTCGCGAGTGAGGGCGATTTTACCAGTGCGGGCAATTTCGCGCAGGCCAAATTTTTGCAGTACCTGGACGATCGCGACCATTTTACCCGGATCGCCGACAACTTCCAGCGTCAGGGACTCTTCGGAAACATCTACAACCCGCGCCCGAAAAATCTGAGCTAATTCGATAATTTCCGATCGGTTGCTGCTAGTGGCATTCACTTTCAGCAGCATCAATTCTCGCTCTACACAAGGAATTTCGGTAATGTCCTGTACTTTGAGGACATTAATTAGCTTATAGAGTTGTTTGGTGAGTTGCTCGATGATGCGGTCATCTCCAGGCACTACCATCGTAATGCGAGAGATGCCCATTTGCTCTGCTGGACCGACTGCAAGGCTTTCGATATTAAAGCCGCGACGGGCGAATAAACCAGCAATCCGGGATAGAACACCCGCTTCATCTTCAACCAAAACCGAAAGGGTGTGTTTCATAACTTTGTCACCTAAAAAAGCTTTCCATGCCGCTAAATTTCCACCCGGAAAGCACCGAGCAAGTCCTGGGATGAGGGATCTTATTTTATCGCGATCGAGCCGCGAGCGCAGCACTGCCAGGGCTGCTACTCACCAACAGGGGCAGCACTTGCTCTTACCAGCAGCAAGATTTTCTTAGAGGAATCTATCTAAAGTTAGAAGCTGCTATTAAGCTATATTTTATATATTTTTGCCTGTAAACCCTCTAAATTTTCCAAAATCTTTAATTAGTTAGTAGAGTCAATCTTTTTTGATAGGAGGAAAAACTGTCATGGGTTGGTTACAAAGACTATTCGGACTGGAAAAACCCCAAGATGCTCAAACAAATCCGACACCTGTCGGCACAGCCCCTGGTGGTGAGACAATTCCCCCAGAACGAGTGGGATTAAACGGAGAATATGACCAAAGCGGTTTAGCAAAGCGAGTTGCCTTAGCTTTCGACGAAGACGCCCAATTAGCCGATCTGGAACGCCTTTGGGTAGCGCAGACGGGTAGCACGGTAGTTTTGAAAGGAGAAGTTCCATCCCAAGCAGTACTTAACAAAGCAGTATCGGTGGCGCAAAGCGTCAACGGTGCGACCTCTGTCCAAACCGATCAAGTCACGGTAGGTTAACAGAGACAGAGCAAGCACAAGGGAGACATCCCTCTCCCTTGTGCTTCTCAAGGTAAAGAAACCGATTTTTCATCGATGACCGATTCAGATTTGTTTGTGCTTGTACGCCAAGAGTGAATCCAATCGAGGATAATCTGGTTGACTTGGTCGGGGCATTCATCGTGGGGACAGTGACCGGCATTGTCTAATTCGACTAGCTGTAACTTGGAGTTGTACTGGAGAAACTGACTAGGACGGAACAGTTGGGGAGGAATCATCCGGTCTTGTTGACCCCAAATCAGCAGCATGGGAATGTCTAATTTAGACAAGATGGTCTTAACGCCAGGACCGAACTCGACCTTGGTCATGGCTTTAAACAAGGCGTAGAAAGCTTGTGCCGAACCTCGGTCGGCAGCAGGGCCAGTTAAAATATCTACCAGTTCGTCAGTGACGGCTTCTTTGTTGGCGTAAGCGATCGCCACCCACTTGCGAACCACAGACGGACGGCGTACCAGCTGGAAAACGGTTTTTAACACCAAAGGCGACATTACTAGATTTTCGATTGTGGCGATCGCCGGTCGCAGCAGGGGTGGAATCGCCTCATTACGCATCGAAGGGTCGTGCAGGCTCATCATCACGATTCCCTGTACCATATCAGGATGAGCAGCCGCAGCAGCTGCACAAACAAGGGAACCGATGGAATTGCCAACTAAGACCACAGGTTGCCCGATAAACGCCTTCCAGAAATCGTAGACCTGCTCTACCCACAAACCGACATTGTAACGAGCCGCAGCCTTCTCAGTGGCGCCAAAGCCCAACATATCCAGGGCATAAACCGGGTGGGATTGACTGAGAACCTCCAGATTGTGTCGCCAGTGTCCGATGGAAGCGCCAAATCCGTGCAACAGGATTAACGGCGTTGCTAAAGGGTGTAAATTTTGCGGTCGCATGTAGGTGTAGCGAGTTTGCCAACCTCGCCAAACCCAATCTCGTTGACTTCCAACTCGTTGCTGCCAGTGGAGGGAACTTGTCACCACAAACCTCCGGTAGTTGGAGAGCAACCGATAGTTGTAGGGGGGATGAAACAAGGGCATCCGGCGATTTTAATCGCCGTCAACCAAACGGCGGATAAGTTCTCGCACCACGTCTGATTGAGTTCTTTTCTTTTGTTTGCAGTACTGTACCAACTTTTTGTACTCTTCCTCGGACATCCTAATGTGTAATTGTTTTTCAGCCATTTTATGTACCGATATGGTACACTTATTGTATGCCGAAATGGCGAAAGGCACTGTGGTAGCCACGCAGAAAAGGTCTCCCAGTAGGCAAGTGTTGACGAGTAACACGCAAACCGTGGCAATGGGGCTGTGCAGGAGATCTCGCTTGTAGAAACAATATCTCGGTGTCGCATCCGAGAATGTAAGCCAGCCTGGAGGTTCATCTGCAACATGAGTAAATCCTGAATTTGATCGGTAGTGTTGTTAGGTAGTTGCTCTGAAAACGACCGCAGGCTCAGGTGGTGGCTAATGTTCCCGCGCTGGGGCCGGGAGTAAGCTGACGATCGCTGTTGCTTCAAAACAGTTAAAAAATCTTCATCTGATTATTATGGTAACAATTCCGGCGGGAATTACCCTAAGCGTTAGCGAAGGCGATCGTGCCTCTGATCTATAACAGCGAGTCTCCTGTTGAAACAAGTTGTTACAGAACTTCATGAGAATCCAGAAACTGATAAAAAATTGCTAGAGTGAATGGCAAGTACAAGCAGGCAGACTCCTCTGGGGCGTCGAAGCGTGGTTGACGAGATAATATCCGTGCAACCCCGACCGCATCTACTGACAACTGCTTCTTGTAAGTCCAATAGTTGTTATTCAAAGGCTAGCAGACCTCTTACTCAATGCCTGTGATCGAAAAAAAACGCACTCGTAATCTCCCCCAAATCAACGAACGCATCAGATTTCCTAAAATTCGGGTGATTGACACCGATGGTACCCAACTGGGGATCATGACCCCAGCCGAAGCCATGCCAATGGCAGAGGAAAAAGAACTCGACCTAGTGTTAATCAGCGATAAAGCCGATCCACCCGTTTGCCGGATCATGGATTACGGCAAGTACAAATACGAGCAGGAAAAGAAAGAGCGGGAAGCCCGGAAAAAGCAACACACTTCTGACGTCAAGGAAGTGAAGATGCGCTACAAAATTGAGGAACACGACTATCAAGTGCGTCTCAGGCAAGCGCAGGGCTTTATCAAGGATGGTGACAAGGTGAAAGCCACCGTCATGTTCCGAGGTCGGGAAATCCAACACAGCGACCTGGCAGAAGAACTGCTCAAGCGGATGGCGACGGACTTGCAGGCAGTGGCAGAAGTGCAGCAAGCACCCAAGAAAGAAGGACGAAATATGATGATGCTGCTGGCTCCGAAAAAATAACCCTTCGCTAGCACGATCTTGGAGTTGATTGACATAGCTCCTTGGCTTGCTAGAGAACCGCAAATTTTGGCATCATTAAAAGCGAGCCGCGCTGCCGCAGGTGAAAGGGCGAGCGCGTGCTACGCTATCAATAATAGTGGCTAGTCTCTAAAGGCCGCCGCTACGGGAACGTGCAGGGTGAGCGCTTTTCTTCCAGAGGGGCATTCTATCAACAGTATTCAAGGCCGCCTGCCAAAGAAAAACGATCTACAAAGCAAAGCGGTAAATTGACAATAGACCGCTGAATGCTCTTCAATCGCTAGTAGGAAGACGCCGCGTGGCTGCAAAAGGCACGGGCAAGCGTGGAAATGAAAGCTAAATGAAACTAAAAAATCCGGGGTTTTTCAGGGGTGGATTAGGACGGCTGCTGTTGCAGTGGCTGAATCTGCGCCCAGATGAAAGCGATCGCACGCTGCTGATGTTTGCAGGACACACTATCACCGCAGTGGGATTGCTTTGGTTAGAAGCTAGTACGGTTGCTTTATTCCTAGAAACTATAGGGGCAGATCAACTGCCTTGGATTTATATCGCCAGCGCCGGATTGGGTATTGTCGTGGGGTTTTTGTCCACTTGGATGCAAAGCATCCTGCCCCTGCGTCGGTATATCGTCGTCATCGCGTTGTTAATCGCGATGCCGCTATTGTTATTTCGCTTTGGGTTAAGCAATATAGACGCCCAAACACCAGACGCGCTGGCTCGAATCACCGTATTTTTATTACCTCTGTGGGTCGATGCGGCCTACGCCCTAAATTATCTCAATACCTCGATTACAGCTAACCAGCTATTTAATATTCGAGAAATTAAGCGCACGTTCCCCTTGATTAGCAGCGGCGCCCTGGTTGCAGATGTAATGAGCGGCTTTTCATTACCCCTGCTGCTGCGCGTGCCTGGAGTTAAGGTGCAAGATATCATCTTCGCGGCCTTTTTCATCCTCCTCATAGGGGCTATGCTGTTGCTGTACCTCAGCCATAAATACCAGCAGGCGTTTCCCGATGCGCCCCAGCGAGTTTTAGATGATGTCCACAACGATACTCGTACTCGCCGCCTCAAAGGCCCCCTGCGGCAATACGCGCTGTTGTTATTGGCATTCTTTTTTATTGCCCAGGTATTGGTGCTGTTAATCGACTTTCAGTTTCAGTCGCGCTTGGGGCTAACGTTTAAAGGTCAAGAAGAAAACATAGCCAGCTTCCTGGCTCAGTTTAACGGCGTGTTAGGGCTGTGCGAACTGGCAACCCAATGGTTTGTATCGGGGCGCGCCATCGAACGGATGGGGGTGTTTCGCACCGTCATGTTCCCACCCGCGATTATCGCAGGCATGGGGTTGTTCACCCTGGTCGGATTGATCAATACCCTGATTAGTTTATTCCCCCCAACAGAATGGCTCCAAGCCCACCAAAACATAGACCAATTGTTTATCGGTCTGGTGCTGTTAAAGTTTTCCGATGAACTGCTCAGGTATACTCTGGTGGCAAGTACGGGGCCAGTTCTATTCCAACCAATTCCAGACCAGCAGCGGGGCAGCGTTGAGACGCAAGCGCGAGGCATTTCGGAGCCAATCGCTACCGGATTGACCGGGGCGGCTATTTTATTGATTATCGGGGTGATTGGGAAAGCAAATCAACAGCTGCTGGGGTGGATCGTCATCGGCGCCATCGTCATCTCTGCCTTGGCGTGGCTGGTGTTGATCGGGATGTTGCGCTCGCGCTATCTAGATTTATTGGTCTTGAGCGCCCAACGAGGTCAGCTGGGCGTTGCTAACGTCAATTTGAAGGTGTTCAAGCAAGCCGTATTAGAAGCTTTATTGCGACCGGGCGCCGAAGCCGATAAACGCTCTTGCATCGAACTGTTAAGTCAAATCGACCGGCAAAATGTGGGCGAAGTCCTCGGACCCCTGCTACCTTCACTGCCCCCCGCTTTGCAGTACCAGAGTTTGGAGGTGATGCAGCTTCATCCCAATCCCTTGTATCTCAGTTATGTGAGAAAAATGCTCGAAACTGCCAATCCCGAACCAGACGTACTAGCGATCGCCTTGCGCTACTTGTGGCTGACCGAGACAAATCCAGACCTACGGCAATTACAGCCTTATATCCAACCAGAAGTCAACCCCGCCGTGCGGGGCACCGCAGCCGCCTTGCTGTTGCGCCTGGGAAATGCCAAGCAAAAGTGGGAAGCCACCAGAGCATTGCAGCAAATGCTCACCAGCAAAAAGGAAGAAGAACGGGTAATGGGCTGTCGGGCCCTGGGAGAAGCTAAATATTTGCAAGCGCTGCGACTGCAAATCCCCAAATTATTGCAGGATAAGTCTTTGCGCGTGCGCTGTGCCGTCCTGGAAGTAATCGGGTCAACTCGCCTGGAAGAGTACTATCCCTCTTTGCTGCGCGGACTCGATTACAAGTCCACGCGGGAACCCGCAATGCGATCGCTAATAAAGCTTGACAACGAAGCTATTCCTATGGTAAAGGAACTGGCAACGAATATTCACAAGCCAGATTTGGTAAGGCGGTATGCTTGGGAAGTCATCGGTGAAATTGGTACTGTGGAAGCTTTGACCACGTTAGTGTCTAACCTAATGACGGCTTGGGGAAATACCAGACGCCACATTCTGCAAATTCTACTCAAGCTACCCCAGGAAACCGGGATCGAAGCCGTACTTGACCGCCTCGATCGCAGCGGCGTAGAAATGTTAATCGACCAAGAACTGATGTTTATGGGTCAAATGTACGCCGCCATCCTCGACATCAGTCCAAAAAGAGTGACGGGACGAGAAGCGGATCTGCTGCGAAGGTCCCTGGGAGATGCGATCGCAGATTCACAGGATCGGTGTTTTTTACTGATGAAGTTTCTCTACAGTCTGGGTACAATTCAAGCGGCAGCGTTCAATTTGCGGTCGGGTTCGCCCTCTGACATGGCTCGCGGGTTGGAGATATTAGACCAAACCTTGGATATTCCCAGCAAACGGGTGTTGCTGACTGTCCTCGATCAGCACTCGGAACGGGAAAAACTCCAGAGTTTAATCGGGATAGTCGCGTATCAGCCCCTGGAATCAAGCGATCGCCTCCGCCGCTTGCTCTACCTGCGCCACTTTTTGTCCGACTGGTCTACTGCTTGCTGTTTCCATTTAGCCAGAGTGCAACAGTGGGTTCTCGCTCCCGAACTCTCCCTTGGCTGTCTGCGCCATCCTACCGGCTTCGTGCGAGAAGCAGTTATCGCTTACCTCAAACAAGCTACCCCTGGGGTGCTGCTCGATATACTACCCAAGATGCAACAAGATCCTGACCGCCTCGTAGCTGCACAAGTACAGGAGATAATGGCAGAGTTAGGTAGTAGGTAGTTGTCAGTTGTGTAGGGGCGGGTTTTACCAACCATGTACGCGATCGGCGACAGTTTATTTAAACCCGCCCCCCATCAGTTGTGTAGGGGCGGGTTTTACCAACCATGTATACAATAAGCGACAGTTTATTTAAACCCGCCCCCCGTCAGTTGTCAGAAGAAATATACTTTTTACCACTGACACCTGACCGCTATTTCCTTCAGTAGATGACAAATCCGCATGTTAACTAGCGTTGACCGCTTATTATTTGTCCGGGGCGTCCCCATTTTTCAGGAACTGCGGGATGATTTTCTCGTCCGCCTAGCTTCTGTAATGGAGGAGTTGTCTTTTCCGGCAAAACATACTATTTTTACCCAAGGACAAGAGGGACGCGCTCTCTACATCGTCGTTTCGGGTCAAGTCCGCGTTCATATCGGCGATCGCGATTTGGCTCAGCTTGGTTCCGGAACCTGTTTTGGCGAAATGTCTTTATTTGACGCCGAACCTCGTTCGGCTTCGGTTTCTACCCTGGCACCCTGTGAGTGTTTGGTGCTAACTCAGCAGCAACTCTACGAAGCTATTGAAGAAACGCCGGGAATTGCTGTTAATATTATTCGCCTGCTTTCCCGCCGCATTCGCGAGTTGAATCAAAAGTTAAACGCACCTGCACCTGCGGAGGAGAAAAAATTGGTGGGCTAATTGCTAATTGATTATCGGTATCGTATTTTAATTTTTATGCGATCGCATTTCCCCAAAATATGCGTGAGCTTCTGCTTTGTGAAGGCAGAATTGAACCGCCAAGACGCAGAGGACGCAGAGGAAGAGGTAGATAGAGATTTCTCGCTCTACCCCAAGACAAAATTCATCCTGTAGGGGCGGGTTTTACCAACCATTTCTGGTGGAAACAGATATGTCATATCATGTTTGTTGAATTGCCCATAATAAAAAAACCTCACCGCGTCGTTGCGTAGGGGCACGGCATTATAGATATCTCGGACAAACAGATAACGTTAATAATGCCGTGCCCCTACTCCTAATTATGGGTAATCGACCGGACATGATATCAAATAAACCCGCCCCGACCAACCGATAATCACACAGGCTCACGCATCTCGTAAAAATATGCGTGAGCTTCTGCTTTGTGAAGGCAGAATTGAACCGCGAAGACGCAAAGGGCGCGAAGGAAGAAGAAGAGAGAGATTGCACCATTTCTGGTGGAAACGGATATCTCAAATAAACCCGCCCCGACCAATCGATAATGATACAGGCTCACGCATTTCCCCAAAATATGCGTGAGCTTATGCTGTTATGGGGTTGAAGAGCGATATGCCTCCCTTCCGCGAGAGCGATCGCACTCCCTGAAGCCTCTACACCATCCCCAGATGCTGCTGTAACGCTTCTGGGACATTCTCTGCTGTCTCCAGCCCCTGGACATCATCTTATTTCGTATCTTCATCCCAAGTAATGTTTTTAAGATCTATACCATTGAAGTTTGCACCAGTAAGGCTTACACCATCCAGATTTGCGCCATTGAGGTCTGCGCCATTGAGGTTTACACCATAGAGGGTTGAATCAATGATATTTGCGCTATTGAGGTTTACGCCATTGAGGTTTACACCATAGAGGATTACACCATAGAGGTTTGCGCTATTGAGGAATGGTCCAACTATCACTGAAAAATCCTCAATACCAATACAATTGCTGTAGCTGATAATCCGGTGTAGTCGCAATTCATCAAAACTATCAGAATCCTTTTCCCCACAAGGATGGAAAGCTATTTTGTCTTTTAAATCATCTTTCGACTGAGCATAGCGATTCAACTCCAAAAGCAAAATCATCCCATTCAACCCTGCATAAATATCCACCTGTCGCTGTCCCAACCGGATATTTGAATCTTGCCAATACTTTTTCAATTGTTGTACCTTTTTCTGCGGCAGGGTTTCTGTTTCTTGGTCAATAAACTCTCCCTCACACCATTGGAGATAAAAATCTTCTAGACGTTGGAACAGTTCCACGGGTTTAAATTCAGCGCTAGCATCCAACAATGCCATCAAGTATTCCACAATCTCTGGCGTTAACCCACCATAGCCCAGTAAGTCATAAATTTCTTTGTACAGATCCTCATCTTTGAGCTTGTAACCCCTCCGCCTGTCGGTTTCTGTCCATTCCTCCAAACTTTCTTTCAGCAACTGGGCAAACAAAAACTCTCCAAAACTCTTATGGGTAAATTCCACCGCCCCGCCTCTATCTCCTTCACATGGCTGGAGGTAGAAAGCTGCTAAAGCATTATTGATTGCCTTCTCTCCGGCTGTATTTTTAGCTTGTTCAATTAACTTAGCGAGTAGGCGATTTAGGCGGTCTTCCAACATCGTAATTTTGGCTGATTCACCACCAGATTGCACCACGCACAGCGCCGCTTCTTGCAAAATGCGACGCAAATCTTCTGTTGACAATCCGGTTAAGCGAAAATTTTCATTTTGCCGCTGTTTTTCCAATACCCAGTTGACCGACTGCTCATAAACGCGAATTTTGGCTCCCGCCCCACTGACTGCCTCAAACATTTGAACGTTCAAATTTTTATCCCGGTGCATCCTTGCCAAAAGATAAAGTAATAGCGGCTCTCGCGCTAATTGCTTGACCCGATCTGGACAACTTGGATTTTGTAAAAAGCTCTGAAATTCCAGACTTTCAGACTCGCCAACTTGTGCTGACCATTGCCTAAACCACTGCTGCTGAATTGAGTCGTCCATCAACTCAATTTCTACTCGTTCTAAATTACTTGGCATCAGCCGTTCAATGCCTTGCAGCGCCAAGGGTCGCCCTGTAATCAAAACCCGATGTCCGACAGCAGGAGGCTGGTTATAATTGCGCTGAAAATCGGCAATTTGTTGGAGAAATTCTTTTAATCCGCCCCCGGCGCGTCCTGCCATCAGCAATTCATCAAAGCCATCTAGCAAAAACAAAAATCGGGTATTTTTATCGGTCAACCAACCCGCATCGCTATTGACAAAATCCAAGTTTTGTAGTTGAGTTCGCCAAGTTGCTTCCAAACTATTTTCCAGCGTTCTGATATCCCGCAAGCGAATCAAAATGGGCGTCCAAATAGGATGTAAATGCTGTCTCACCCAATCGGCAAACATCCGACAAAATACGCTTTTCCCTCGCCCTGGCCCGCCTTGGATAAACATTACTTTATCTGGTTTATCCAGCATTTCCTTTGCCCAAGTTTCTAAATCGATGGGTTCTTCCTCATACGGCTTGCCATTTCCATCTAAACGCCTCGCTTTCAATGGCACATAAATATCCTGAAAGATAAAGGTTTCATCAAATACTGTTTCCAGGGGTTTTGTGGCAATCCGCTGTTTCAAATAAGCGTCGATGCTGTCGTATTTATCCGGCTGCTGTCCAGTTAAATAAACTTCCGCCAACTGCTTGACAGAATCAGGTATTTCTGCTGTGGCTGGTTTCAAGTATTTAGGCGTTCCCCAAGCAACCCAAGCCGTTAAAATTTGGGCATGATTTTTATCAATTCCTGCTTGTTGAAGCTGGGTTGAGAACAGCTGATTTAAAACTTGGGCTAATTCTGATTTTGGGAAGCACTGGAGGGCGTTTTTAGCTAGATTTTCATCGAGGTGAAATTCTCGCAGTTTTTCCATCTGCTGTTTAATCGGTTCGGAGATAGAAATTGTGCCAATTTGCTTTAATAGATCGTTGGTTTGCGCCAACTCGTTTAAGCTTTCTAGATAAGCGAGGGGAGAAGCAATGGCGACGAATTCTTCTAAGGTTGGCTGTTTATTGACCTTTTCCCGGTAAAGTTTTATCCCTCTCGTGGCTATTCCCACAAACGAAAGTCCCGCCGCAACAGCAGCAACTGGAGGCGCGACTAATAAACCTACTGCAATTGCAAATTCCAAAACTGCTTTGGAAACTTCTGCACCAAACTCTGCTGCTTCTGTAGGTTGCCATAATTCCCGCACGTCTTTCTGCAAAAATTGCCAAATCTTTTTAAGCTGTGTTGCCATTGTTATTTATCTACCCAATTAAAATAGATACCGCTGTATCGGCTTGCTTTCCAGAAACAACCCTACCCGAATTTTGTAGACAGGACTTACGCACTTCGGAACCTATCACGTTTGTTTCTGTGTATATCTCTGGTTCCCAGTCGAAGATTTTTCAGAGAAACTTTGGTGTTTGCGTCAGTCCTGGTAGAAATGTGGTGCGTTACGGCTACCGCCTAACGCACCCTACTTTATAGCCCTCGCTTGACAAACCAGCCTCAAATCAGAAATAATAGTAGATTGTGTCCATTCCTGCTCGGATCAGGTCGAGACATTACAAAGCTGTTTGGCAATCGGTTATAGGTAATCGGTAATTGGCAACAAACTATTACCCATTACTAATTACCCATTACCAATTACCCAAAAAGCTACCTGTACGGCAACTCTAGAAAAATATCATGACTTACGCAATTATTGAAACCGGCGGCAAACAACTGCGCGTCGAACCAGGCCGCTTCTACGATATCGAACTGCTGAAGGACGAAGCAAACTCGCAAGTCACTATCGATAAAGTTTTGTTCGTTCAGCATGATGGCGGCGTTAATATCGGTCAGCCTTGGGTTGAAGGCGCGACGGTACAAGGCACGGTGATGCGGCATTTTCGCGGGCGCAAAGTTTTGGTCTACAAGATGAAGCCCAAGAAGAAAACTCGCAAAAAACGGGGACACCGCCAGGAAATCACCCGCCTAATGATTGACTCAATCAGCATGAATGGTGCTGTTTTAGCCGCCAAGGAAGCAGCAGCAACTCCAGCACCAGAAGCAGCACCAGAAGCAGCTGAAGCAACTGCGGAATAATAGTAAAGAATAGGAATAGCGGAGGATATCATGGCTCACAAGAAAGGTACTGGTAGTACTCGCAACGGACGTGACTCAAATGCCCAGCGTTTGGGCGTCAAGCGCTACGGCGGTCAAACTGTTCGCGCTGGTAATATCCTGGTGCGTCAGCGCGGGAAGAAGTTTCACCCCGGTAAGAATGTGGGTATTGGCTGCGACGATACCCTATTTTCCCTGATTGACGGCGTTGTCACGTTTGAAAGAAAGGATAGAACTCGCAAACAGGTGAGTGTTTACCCCGTCCCAGCGCCTGTTGCTGCTAGCTAGTCACATCTAGTGCAACTCTCGCAGAAACCCGGTTTCTCAAACAATACCTTCGCCAAAATCCCACCCTCTTGGGTGGGATTTTGGGTGAAAAGCCTCTCTAGATGGCTGGTGCAAAATAGTTTGACCGCCTCAGCGGGATGGAAATGAGCTGCTGGTGTGGGTGTTTAAAATTGTTTCAATCCTGGTTAATAAAATTGCTGCCACAAAAACCTGAGCCAGTAAAACTAGCTCAGATTTTTCAGCAGATTTCCTGCTGAGGACAAGTTCAGAGGGCAAAGCGCTGTGTCAACCTCGCCTAATTTGGCGAAGGTATTGTTAAAGCAACCGGGTTTTTGACCGTTAGCTACTAGAATAGCTATCAGGACTTACGCACCACGAGGCCAGAAACAAAGGTGAGACCGTCGTTCGCGAAGCGGAAGGGAGGCATATCTCTGGTTGCCAAACCAACGATTTTTCGGAGCGCCCTTTGTTTCTTTGTCTAAGTCATAGCTATAATATATCCAATTTAATTAAAGCGGGCTGACAGCAATAACACGTCGGTAAAAATCTCCAGAAAAACTCAAAAATTTAGGTAAACCGGATGAAAGAAATAGAGCCAATAGCCAAACCTTTTTTGTCACTTTGCATGATAGTCAAAAATGAAAAAGAAAATTTGGCAAGGTGTTTGGCTAGCGCTAAACCTTATGTTGATGAAATGATTGTAGTAGATACTGGCTCTTCTGATGGAACACCTGAAATTGCTCTTAACTATGGAGCGAAAGTGAGTTATTTCGAGTGGTGCGATGATTTTGCAGCGGCTCGCAATTACTCTATTTCCCAGGCATCTGGTGACTGGATTCTGGTATTAGATGCAGATGAAGAGTTAGTAGTTGAAACAGAAAATTGGCAAGACCAGCTAGCGGCAAATCCTCAAGTAACAATTTATGGAATGGTCTTGTTACATGCGAATATAAAAAACCTCAAAGGTGGTTTTCATGGAAGACTATTTCGTAACTTACCAGGTCTGAAATATATATCCCGCTTTCACGAGCAGATCAACTATCCAAATACCAAGATAACTGTCAGCCAATTAGAGGGAGTTAAAATACTGCATTATGGAAATATCTCTCCAGATAAGGTGAGACAAAAACTTATAAATCGCGATATTCCCATACTGGAACGAATGCGAGAAGAAGAAGGTTTTAGTCTATGGCATTTGGATTGTCTCGCAAGCAAGTATAACCGGATTGAGCAGACAGAGAAAGCTGAAGAATGTTATGCAGAAATTTTAGATAAGCTTTCACCCCATTTGATGGATGGAAACCCACCAGAGGATCTTTTCTGGATTGCTACCTTACTTCATTTGTTAGGGACGCAATATTTTGAAAACAAAGATTATGAAACAGCCAGATTGCTTTGCCAGCGAGGACTTGAATGGTGTCCTAATTATCCTCCACTCAATCATCTTGCCGGTGAAATACTAAAAGATTTAGGATTTCCCTTGGGAGCAATCGCTTATTTTGAGAATTGTATAAAATTGGGTCAAAACGAGGATTATTATATAGGAGAACCTTTTGAAATCAGTTTCCTAACTACCTATCCTGCCTATAATATCGGTTGTACCTACCTGGAAATGAAACGCCCGCAGGATGCATTAGTAGCATTTGAAATGGCGTTGGCATTTGCTCCAGACTTTGCGCCCGCTCAGGAAAGAATAAATGAAATTAAACAATCGTTCGCAACAGATGCTTAGCTTTCTAAATTGCTCCGGCAAATCGCAGAATTTTTAACAATTGATTTACATTAACAAAAATATCTTCCAGTCTTGCGTCTGGGTATAAAAGTTTATGTAAATAGAATCCTTCCGGATTTTCCCCTAATAAATAGTAATATTCTAGACCGATTTGATTGCTAATCAGCCAATAACAAGGATAGACGTAATTCGGTGAAAAAATCTCTATTACCTTAGTTCCAGGATTGCAGAAGACAGTATTAGTCAAACCACCGCCGTGAGGCGCTACTACAACTTTAGCATGAGCTAACAAGGCGGCTTGTTCAACTACTGTCATTGATTCAAGGATGACGTTTATAAAACCGTATTTAGTTAAACAGCTTACGATTTCATCTTCATTGATAATTCTGCGATTTGCAGTTTCTTTACGGCTAATATATATCCGCTCTATTTTTTCGGTTTCAATATGTTTTTTATTTAAAAATTTACTTCGCAAAAAATTACATGCCCATTTTGGCATCCAAGCTAAGCTACTGGGAAAAGATGGAACGACTAAGGTTGTCGCTTGGATGTGAGAATATTCATCAGTTTCTAGGATTTTTGTTTCTGGAATTCCTAGTGCTTTGAGGGTTTCTTTTTGAAAATCTAGACGACTGCTGACTAAAAATCTATCGATACTAGCTATGTCTATACCGCTTTTATCGAGTAATTCAATCCGGGGTAGGATATCAAACATCCAATGAAAATATGTGTCGTTTAAGAGTCCTGCTAAAACTGATACGGTTCCATCTATCCTCTGAATAGGCGGTAATTTACCTACAGAAAAAATAGAATGTTTGCTGGGATGTTTATCTGGATGTCCTGGACTTAAAACTGGAAAGTCTGGGGAAATATCTCCTAACAGTTTATTATCGGCGGCGATGACGGCACTTTTATCCTGTTTTTTATTTAACCAGAAACGTCCCTCTGGTACTAGGGCGACAAAGCTAGCTGGTAATTCAACTTGACTCCCGAATCTAAAGCTAAAATGTATCGTATTTTCTGGTGTTTTAGGGGGAGTTAAATAAAGTTTACTCTTCGGATAAATATTTAGATATTTTTTTTCTAAATTAGAGGTTTTTGCCCAATATAAGGTGGATTCATAAAAATATTTTGGCGGTTCAAACGATAGGAATTCTTGTGATGTTTCTGTAGAATTATCTAGCTGACTTTGTTGGCTTAAAATAATATCGGCATCCGGGTTAAATTCCAGGGCTTTTTGATAAATTTCCCTTGCTAAGGCTGACAAAGTATCTGTTCTGTCGATGATTTTAGCTAAATACAAGAAGGTGTCAAAAGAATAAGGCTGAAGGTGTAAATATTTTAAGAAACAGGCGTTATCTTTAAATACTTCATTGGATTGTTCTTGGTTTTTCAGGTAAGATTCTAGGAAACTTACTGGGATGGCTTGATTAAACAATTTAATTGCGCCATCGAGTTGACCTTTTTGCAGGAGAAGATATCCCAGATCGCCGTAGGGTTGGGTGGAGTCTGGTTTGAGTTGAATGGCGTTTTGAAAACAAGCGATCGCTTCTGACACCATCGCTATAAAAGAAAAGCAAAGCCCTAGATTGTAAGCTGTTTGATAATTATCTGGTTTGAGTTCTAAAGCTTTTGAATAGCAAGCGATAGCAGTTTCAAAATCTTCTAATTTTTGACAAACACTTCCCCACTCTTCGTAAGCTTCCACATAGTCAGGTTTGATCGCGATCGCATTTTGCCAACAGTCGATCGCTGCATCGAAATTTCCCTGCTGCGCTAGAGCATTTCCTAAATTGTAGTAAACTGGGTAATTATTAGAATCTAATTCTAGTATTTGCCAGTATATTATCTCTGATTTCTGGAATTCTCGGTTATCTAAAAATTGGATGGCTGCGGTTTGTAATACTTGTAATAGTTCCGCCGTTACTGCATCCATTTCATCTGGAACGACCTGAGTTATAGCTGATAGCCAAATAGCTTGGGCTTCTGTTTCTTCCCCTTGCAATAGCATTGCTATTCCCAGATACCAGTAGTTTAACGTTATAGTCGGGTCAGTATTAATGCCTTGTTCGCAAAGAGCGATCGCTTCATCATAATAACCTTGAGCTAGGTAGGCGGATAGTTGTTGTTGTATTTTATCGATATCCATATATAACCTAACTAAAATTGGCAAATAAACATCCTTCCAGTGTGGCATCAAACCTCATATTTTGACAATCTCTTAAGCACTGGGTCGCAAGCGTGGTAAAATAAAGACGACCCAAGCAAGCCTGTGAAAGCAGATCGGGGACTCCTGTGGAAATTATTATCACTGCGGCGAATGCAAACTACTTTGAACTGGTTCAAGGCACTGTTTTATCTATCCGAGAAAAACCACAGGGGCGAAATGCGATAATTGGATTCTTCGATCTAGGTTGCACACCAGAACAGCTGCAATGGCTAGAGGAACGAGTCAATATAATTAAACAGCCTGATTGGGAGTTTAACTTTCCAAACATTAATGAAGCACCGACTCATCTCAAAGGTTTGTTAGCACGTCCTTTTTTGCGAAAATACTTTCCCAATTTTGACATCTATCTGTGGATAGATGCAGATGCTTGGGTACAAGATTGGAAAGCTATTGATTTATTGGTTCAAGCGGCAAAACGTGGAGGATTAGCTATTGTTCCCGAAATTGACCGGGGTAGCGAGATCCAGTACGGGGGACTCCGTAAATTTTGGTGGCAATGGGTTTATAACAAATATCAAGAGGCTTTTGGCGAGGAAGTCGCAGAAAATTTCTATAGCTATCCCGTACTAAATGCAGGGGTTTTTGCACTCCACAAAGACGCGCCTCACTGGGAAGTTTGGGCAGAATTTCTGCATCGGGGATTGCAGCAATCTGTTTCTTTAATGACCGATCAGTTCGCGATCAATTTGTCTGTTTATCAGGGGGGATTGTTCGACAAAACCGAGATGCTTCCAGCTTGGTGCAACTGGACTTATCACCATGCTTTTCCCAGTTGGGATAAAGAAAATTCCTGCTTTGTAGAACCCTATTTGCCTCACACGCCTATCGGCATATTGCACCTGTCAGGACCTGACAAAGAAAAACAGATTAAACTGAAAACAACTGACCGAGATGTAATTGAATTAAACCTACTTTATTCCCCTAAATTAGAATCAATATTTTTGGTTTCAAACAACTCGCTTCCCGTAGGAGATTATGTGTCGCCAGGATTTAAAATCATTCAGCCAGATCGCTGTTTTCCCAATATGATTGTTGGGGATACCAGTGGTTGTCGTTGGCCTTATCTGCGGCGAGAAATTCCCCATAACTGGTACGCAGATAAGCGACATCCATACATAGAATTTGTCAGTAGGGATGAAGCGCATATTCTTTATAATACGGCGAGCAAATTTAAAGGGAAAAAAGCTTTAGAAATAGGCTGTTGGATGGGTTGGTCAGCTTGTCATTTAGCCTTGGGAGGCGTTGAGTTAGACGTTATCGATCCGATATTAGGAAAACCAGAATTCTATGAAAGTGTCAGCAACTCACTTCAAGCTGCTGGCGTGCTTGATTCGGTTAGACTCATCCCCGGTTATAGTCCTGAAAAAGTCGAAGAAGTAGCCGCTATTGGAGATAAGTGGTCGTTAATTTTTATTGATGGAAATCACGACGCACCAGGCCCTTTGAATGATGCTATTATCTGCGAAAGATTGGCTGAAACAGATGCTTTAATTCTGTTTCACGATTTAGCTTCCCCCGATGTTGCCCAAGGTTTAGATTACCTGAAGCAAAGGGGATGGAATACGATGATTTATCAAACGATGCAAATTATGGGAGTGGCATGGCGAGGCAACGTCGAACCAGTTATTCATCAACCAGACCCGAAGATAGAATGGCATTTACCCGAACATTTGCAACATCATCCAGTTAGCGGGACGAATAAACCACAAATAAGTAAACAAGATTTTAGTGTGGATCGGTTAATTAAGCTAGTTGACAAAGTAGAGTCAGAAGTTAGGCAGCTTAATATTAATGAAGCAGTAGATGTTAAGCAAGCCATTGAATTCAACCAACAGGGAAGGGAGTTTTTTATGCAAGGGTATTTTAACCGGGCATTAGTGGCTTTTAAAAATGCAGGGAAACTTAATCCCAGTTCTGGGATAGCCAATAAATACCTGAGCCAGCTTTATTGGCACACCGGAGATTTTGAAGCTAGTCTCAAGCACTACTTACTAGCAAAATCGGGACATAGAGGATTGAGCGCTCGCGAAATAGATGAATTCCAAAACCTGCTTGCAGCAATTCGACCATTCACCCTGTTAAGCGAAGCTCGATTATTTTCTTTATATACCTTGGCGCGGCAAATTTGTAGAGATGATATTCCGGGAAATTTTGTTGAGTGCGGCACTTGCAAAGGCGGAAGTGCAGCGCTGCTAGCATTCGCAATCAAACGCTATAGTTTGCGTCCCCGAATCTTGTATGCTTTTGATACATTTGAGGGAATGCCCGACCCTACTGATGTTGATAAACACAACGGAATACCTGCGAATGACACGGGTTTGGGAGTTGGTACTTTAAAAGCGCCAATTATTGAGGGTTTAGATGTTGTTTGTCAAGCTTTGGATGTGGGAGATATCGTCGTACCCGTCCAGGGATTGTTTGCCTCAACATTGCCTGAGTCTAAATCAAAAATAGCTGATATTGCTTTACTTCACGCTGATGGGGATTGGTATGAATCAACGATGGATATATTTAATAACCTGTTTGCTCAAGTTGTAGATGACGGAGTTATCCAAATCGACGATTATGGTTTTTGGGAAGGTTGTCGGAAAGCAATACACGAGTTTGAACGTTCTCAAAATATGTCATTTCCCCTGGCGAGAATTGACGATACGGGAGTGTGGTTTCGCAAAGCAGATGCAACTGTTTCGGAATCGGAACGCTGGCGTACTATTTGGTACTTGGCGGAAGCAGCGGAGAAAATGGGCGATACAGTCTTAGCAGAAAAAGTTGCCCGCGCTACCTTAAAATTATTACCGGGGTTAGTCACTGCCGCAGCGATGTTGGCGCGGATGGAAAAAATTCCAGAGTTGAATTTAAGAGCAATAAACTTGATAATATTCCCAGACTGGACTCAACCTGAAGAATTACTGCTGGAAGAATTGGACAACATCATCAGAGTGTTGCTGACTCATCCTGAGAGGAATCACATCACTCTCCTCGTAGACATCAGCAATATTTCTCAAGAATCCGCAGATTTAGCGATTTCTGATGTAGTGATGAAAATTTTGTATGAAGAAGAGTTAGATGTGGATGAATCACCGGAAATTTCATTCGTCAGTCATCAGGGGGGAGAGCAAAACCAATGGGAAGCGTTGCGTCCCCATATACATACCCGAATTATCATGAACAATGAAAACCGTATGGCAATAACAGCATCGGGACTTGAAACTGTACCATCTTGTGAAATACAGGACTTACCCACGACAACCCTAGAAACCGGGTTTCTGCGTAGATCTGTAGTTTGAAAGCGACGATTTTTCATAGAAACCCTGGAAATAGCTAGTTTTAGCGATCGATGAATCTTTCTAAACTTTCTTTACCCCGTTTTTTTAGCCGTCCTAATCTTTCGATGCAGTTTCTCCTAGTGGGACTTGTCATCACCTTCGCGTTCGTACTGGTAGCCATTTTTGCACCAACTTTTCAAGCCTGGGGATGGCTGCAAAACCCTACGGAGTCGCTCTCTAACCCGATTCACGAACCGCCTTCACCCAGTTATTGGTTTGGTACGAGTAACCAAGGATACGATGTGTTCTCCCGTACGCTGTTTGGCAGCCAAGCGGCGCTGCAAGTGGTGATTTTGGCGACGATGCTGAGTCTGGTTGTTGGCGTGCCGTTGGGTTTAGTCAGCGGTTATCTGGGCGGCAGATTAGACCGAGTGCTATTGTTTTTGATGGATACAATTTATACGCTGCCGGGGTTGTTACTGTCAGTAACGCTGGCGTTTGTAGTGGGGCGAGGGGTTTTGAATGCCGCAATCGCGCTCAGCATCTCATACATCCCGCAATACTATCGCGTCGTCCGCAACCACACGGTCAGCGTCAAAACCGAAATGTTCGTCGAAGCGGCGCAAGCAATGGGCGCCAACACCTGGACGGTTTTATCCCGCTATCTGTTTTTAAACGTAATTCAAAGCGTGCCGGTACTCTTCACCCTCAACGCCGCCGATGCAATTTTAACCTTGGGAGGTTTGGGATTTTTGGGATTGGGACTCCCCGACGAAGTGCCAGAGTGGGGACACGATTTAAAATTAGCCCTAGAAGCGTTACCTACCGGCGTTTGGTGGACGGCAATGTTCCCCGGTTTAGCTTTAACCCTGATGGTTGTAGGATTATCTTTGGTGGGAGAAGGGTTAAGCGAGTTTGTCGATCCGAGAAAAAGGTAGTGGGTAATGGGTAATTGGTAATTGGTAATTGGTAATAGACTTGTGGCAAAAATATTATTTGTAGTAAGGATTTTAGCCCTTGAAGCTTTATGATTGAGGACTAAAGCCTTGAATAAATTTAACCAATTACCAATTATATTATGTCCGGTCGATTACCCATAAAAAGACGCCGGGACACGGCACGCTCAAAGTTATCTGTTTGTCCGATATACCTATGATGCCGTGTCCCTACGCAACGACTCTTTGAGGTTTTTTTATTATGGGCAATTCAACGGACATGATATTACCAATCACCCATTACCAATTACCAATTACCAATTACCAATGACAGAAATTATTGGCATCGATTTAGGAGGAACGGCGATTAAACTGGGGCGGTTTGATCGAGATGGGAACTGCTTGCAGTCCCTAACAATACCCACACCCAATCCGGCGACACCGGCAGCGGTTTTAGATGCGATGGTAGATGCAATCGCTCAAATCGATCCGCACAAAAATGCGCGAGCAATTGGCGTTGGTACTCCGGGTCCCGCCGATGCCGCTGGTAGAATTGCCATCGTAGGAATTAATTTAGATGGTTGGCAGAATATTCCCCTGGCAGATTGGTTAGAAGCAAGAACTGGATTACCTACAATTATCGCCAACGATGCTAATTGTGCCGGATTGGGAGAAGCTTGGTTAGGGGCGGGGCGTCGATTTCGCAACTTTATTTTACTCACCTTGGGGACGGGTGTCGGCGGCGCAATTATTCTAGAGGGAAAATTGTTTGTCGGACATCAAGGTGCTGCGGGTGAGTTGGGATTGGTGACGTTAAATCCCGATGGTCCACCTTGTAACAGCGGCAATCAAGGTTCTTTAGAACAATATGTCTCGGTTGTAGCAATTCGCCGCCGTACCGGGATGGAACCGGAAGAATTGGGCAAACTCGCCAAAGCAGGCGATGCTTTCGCGTTGGAATTTTGGCGCAACTACGGACGAGATTTAGGTATTGGTTTAACCAGTTCGATCTACATTTTGGCGCCGGAAGCGGTTGTAATTGGCGGCGGGGTGAGTGCTAGTGCCCAGTTTTTCTTTCCCTCTGCGATCGCCGAAATCGAACGTCGGGTTTTACCCAGTTCACGCGCCCGGTTGCAATTGTTACCCGCAGACTTGGGTAATTCTGCGGGAATGGTCGGTGCGGCGAAATTAGCGCAACAGGTAATAGGTAATAGGTAATAGGTAATGGCGTTCCCAGGCATAAGGCGTGGAAGCGTAATAGGGAAAAATTTCCCTTAGCAATTAGCAATTAGCAATTAGCAATTAGCAATTACCAATTACCAATTAGCAATTACCAATTACCCATTCAAGGTAAAGAATGTCCAGTTTCCCGTTGAATGTACTTGATGACTTTTTGGTAGTCTTCTTTGCTACTTTGGGGGTTGATAACAATCGGGATTGCGCCATCGGGCAACCAAAATGTTATCCTGCCGTTCGGTTCAGATGCAAAAGAACTGATGCACTTGAGGTTTACCAGATATTTATTTCTTTCATAGTTGATTTCTACCCAATAATCGTCGAAAACCTGCCCCCTCACCTCTTTAATATACGCCAGCACTTTTTGATGAGCTTCTGGGTTAGCTTGGGGGTTGAGAACGATGGGAAAGCCATTATCTGGTAACCAAAATTTTAGCGTCCCGTTTGGCTCATAAACAAAAGCACTCACACGGTCGAGATTGATTACATATTGATTCCTCTCGTAACTGATTTTGATCCAATACGTCACGCTATTTCCTCACAACCGCAATTTCCCACGCGCTTGACTCTCACAGGACTTACGCGCAAGTTCCCGGTTTCTACGAAAAATCCTTGGGAAAGGGAACCAGAGATAAAGGTCGAAACCGGGTTTCTGGCAACGCCCTTGCCTAAGTCCTGTCTCAGATGCAACAAGTTTGTTTCCGATCGTAAAGCGAGCTATTGGCAGGGTAAGCATAATTTGCCGCTTTTTACAATAGCTCGTGACGGTTTTTTAGGTAGCAGTAGCTCAGCATAGCTAGGATAATTCAGCGATCGCCTTCAAAGTTGAGTTTGGATTCCCATCGATAATTTCTATCTTTTCCCCAGACACTACATCCGGCGCCGAAGTTGAATCTGTTGTTTCAACTTCTTCGTTCGCCTTCCCATTAGCGCGTTGGTCAACTTTGACTAACGCCGCAGAAATAAACCCTTTAAACAAGGGGTGGGGATTGCTGGGGCGGGATTGAAATTCTGGGTGAAATTGCGTGGCAATAAAGAAGGGATGATTGGGGAGTTCGATAATTTCCACCAAGCGCCCATCGGGAGAAGTGCCGCTGATGGCATACCCGCTTTCTAGAAACAAGTTGCGATAGGCATTATTAAATTCATAGCGGTGACGGTGGCGTTCGTAAACCACTTCCCGCTGATACAGACGACTTGCCAGGGTATTCGATCCCAAGCGGCAAGGATACAAACCCAGCCGCATGGTGCCGCCCAACTCTACCACATCGTGCTGTTCCGGCAACAGGTTGATGACGGGATTGGGAGTATCGGGGGCAAATTCAGCGCTATTGGCATCTTTTAAACCTGCCACGTTACGCGCCCACTCTATTACACAACACTGCATTCCTAAACACAAACCTAAAAACGGAAGTTGACGATCGCGCGCGTATTTCACCGCTGCAATCTTACCATCGACGCCCCTGATACCAAATCCTCCAGGTACTACTAAGCCCTGGACACCTTCAAGATAGCGCTCTGGGCCGTTTACTTCAATATCTTCTGAGTTTACCCACCGCAGGTTTAACTCGCCCCCTAGGGCGATCGAAGCATGGCGCAGGGATTCTACTACAGAAAGGTAAGCATCGCTTAATCGGACATATTTCCCCACGATCGCGATTTCAATCCGGTTTGTCGGGCGATACAATCGGTCTACTAAAGTTTGCCACTGCCTTAAATCGGGTTGGCGTTGTTCGAGTTGCAATAAATCCAGCGCCTGCTGCGCTAGTCCTTCCCGTTCCATCATCAGCGGCACTTCGTAAATTGTATTGGCATCGCAAGCGTTAATCACCTGCTCAACTGGTACGTCGCAGAATTCCGACAGTTTTTGCTTTAATCCTGGGGATATAGGGCGATCGCTCCGGCATACTAAAATCTCCGGTTGTATCCCTATCGAGCGCAATTCTTTCACCGAATGCTGCGTCGGTTTGGTTTTCATTTCTCCCGCCGACTGTATCCAAGGTACCAGCGTTACGTGCATGTACAGCACGTTTTGCCGCCCCACATCTTTACGGAACTGGCGAATTGCTTCCAAAAAAGGTAACGATTCAATATCTCCCACCGTGCCGCCTATTTCCGTGATTACTACATCCGGATTTGTATTTGTTGCCACTCGCCGTATGCGTTCTTTAATTTCGTTCGTGATGTGGGGAATGACTTGAACCGTACCACCCTGATAGTCGCCCCGCCTTTCTTTATTAATTACTGCCTGATAAATTGACCCTGTGGTAACGCTGTTGAGGCGCGACATCGAAGTATCGGTGAAGCGTTCGTAGTGTCCCAAGTCCAAGTCTGTTTCAGCACCATCTTCGGTGACGAATACTTCCCCGTGCTGAAACGGACTCATCGTTCCCGGATCGACGTTAATATATGGGTCGAGTTTTAATATCGAGACTGAATAATCTCGCGACTTCAGCAGGCGTCCTAAACTCGACGCCACAATTCCCTTGCCGATACTGGAAACAACACCGCCGGTTACAAAGACAAACTTAGTCATCAGAAAAATTGGGTATAAACCCCGTGCTAGAAGCACGGCTTTACATTTTGTGGACTTCAGGTACAATTAAGGTTGCCACAAAGACCTTAAAGGTGGGTGAGACTCCCCGTGGTGGGACATCTAATTAAAAGACGATAGCCTGAAATGGTCTGTTTGGTGCATTGCACTCTAGCCCCAGCCTCTATAAGTAAAGACTTAGAGCGAGTGAAGCAATCAGCATACTCAAAAGTAGCCTCAATCGTGGCAACACCGGAGAGAGTAGTCGCAATTGGCACCGCGTATCGCACAACACGCGAGATTCGAGTAACTACGGTCTTGGGAGTTGTGGTTCTCGCAATGTCCAACGGTGGATATCTCCTTTTTAAAGAATCCTCTCGCCTTCAGGCAGAGGAGTGTCAAAGAATGCTTAAAAGTAGACTCAATTCCTATGCCACCCCGTTCATTCTGCCACATTGTTGACCGTTGGGCAGCGTGTACTAATACCCCACGCCAGCACTGCCTGTATCACCTGCCTTCGCACCCCGCCAACCAAAACTAATCCATGTTACCCAATTTTGAATTTTATAGGACTGACGACAGAAACCGGGTTCCCTAGAAACCCGGTTTCTAGGAACTTTGAGACGTGAAAATTTCACAAATTACCCGTTTTGCTTTTTGTCTCGTTTCTAGTGTAGTTTACGAGGTTTTTACAATGGCTAAGTTTTACTCTAATTTGAATGAAGATTTGCAAAATTTTATTTCAGAGCAAAAATTATTTTTCACAGCCACTGCCCCCAAGTCGGGACGGATTAATTTATCCCCTAAAGGCATAGATACGTTTCGCTGCATTGATAATAGAACGGTTGCCTATCTAGATTTAACTGGCAGTGGCAATGAAACCGCAGCACATTTAAATTCCCAGGCAGATCCTCCGAACAAGGGTAGAATGACGATTATGTTTTGCAGCTTTACAGAAAAGCCTTTAATTCTGCGCCTTTACGGACGGGGACGGGTAATTGCTCCCAGACATAAAGAATGGGATAATTACTATGAATTATTTGCACCAACACCGGGAGAACGTCAAATTATCGTAATGGATATTGATGGGATTCAAACTTCTTGCGGTTATGGCGTACCGCTGTACGAATTTAAAGCAGAAAGACCCAGCTTGATAGAATGGGCAAAAAAGAAAGGAGAAGGGGGAATTGCGGCATATTGGCGCGAGAAAAACCAAACAAGTATTGATGGATTTCCCACAAATATTTTTGAAGATGCTAATGGCTAATGGCTAATGGATAATAGGTTATGAGCAATTAGCAATGAGCAATTAGCAATGAGCAAAAAAATGCAAAAAATATTAGGATTAGTCACAATCGCAACTGTAATCGCTTCTCCAACCTTGGCAGCACAACCTCTTTACTTGGCGTATCCGCCGCATAATCACAGAACGACATCTGACCGGATTTTCTTTATTGGAACTGCCCCGCCTTCGGGAAGAGTTCGGGTAAATGGCAAGACAATTCAACGGAGTCCGGCGGGTCATTTTGCTCCCAGCTTTCCCCTGAGAATCGGAGATAATGTCTTTACGTTTCGCTACCGAAACCAACAACGACGAATTAAAGTAACCCGGTTATCGACACAACCAAATTCTCCGGTAGGGTTGGCATTTGGAAAAGATTCTTTAACCCCAAGGGTGGATATTGCCAGAATGCCGGGAGAAGCGATTTGTTTTAGCGCGATCGCTCCCGCCAATGCCACGGTAAATGTAAAATTGGGCAATCAAACAATTCCTTTAACTGCTCAACCTGCCAAGGTTATTCTGCCTGCCAATTCTGCCGCCTTAGTTGGACAAAATCTGCCCAATTCAGTCACGACTCAAAACCTCCGGCGCAGCAGTAACTATCGAGGATGTGCGACGGCGGAGTCCCCCGCCGAATTGGGACGTCCCCAGTTTGAACTAACCATAAACGGCAAAACAATTAGCGAAATCGGGCAAGGTAATATCAAAATTCTCTCGCCGACTCAACTAGAAATTGCCGAGGTGATTGTGGATGGGGGAATTGCCAGAACGGGACCCGGTACTGATTATTCTCGCCTAACTCCGCTACCAAAAGGAACCCAAGCATCGATTACTGGGAGAGAAGGCGAGTGGGTGCGACTCGACTACGGCGGATGGATAAATAAAGAAGAAGTGCGGATTTCTCAAACTTCGGTCCCGCCGCGTTCTATTATTCGCAGCATCACAACTCGTCGCGTTGCTGGGGCGACAGAAGTGGTGTTTCCGCTGCAAGTTCCCGTACCCGTCAGCGTACAACAGGGCGATCGCATTCTCACCCTGACTCTCCACAACACTACCGCCCAAACCGATATTATTCGCCAAGATGACGATCCGATTATTTCTCGCCTCGATTGGCAACAAATTGCACCCGATCGAGTGCAATATACTTTTAACCTGAAATCCCAGCAGCAGTGGGGTTATAAACTGCGATACGATGGCACGAGTTTAGTATTAACGCTGCGCTATCCTCCCCCAGGGGCAGGCAAGATGCCTACCCCACAAGAAAAACCCCTCTCAGGAATTAAAATATTACTAGATCCGGGACATGGGGGGAGGGAATCTGGGGCAGCGGGACCTACGGGTTATTTGGAAAAAGATGTTAACCTGACCGTAGCGAAACTGATTCGCGACGAATTGGTAGCGCGGGGTGCGACCGTAATCATGACGCGGGAAGACGATCGAACTTTGTCTTTACCAGAACGGGTGGCGATAATTGATAGAGTGGAACCGGCGATCGCTCTCTCGATTCACTATAATTCCTTACCCGACAACGGCAACGCTTTTAATACTAAAGGCATCGGCATGTTTTGGTATCATCCCCAAGCTCATAGTTTATCGATGTTTTTGCACGATCGTTTGGTGGGAAAACTCAATCGTCCTTCCTACGGTGTGTTTTGGAATAACCTCGCCCTCGCGCGTCCCGCATCCGCCCCATCTGTATTATTGGAGTTGGGATTTATGAGCAATCCTTTTGAGTTTGAATGGTTGATGAATCCTGCAGAACAAAGGAGATTGGCAGGCGCGATCGCTGATGGTATCGCCGAATGGTTTGCTATTACTAATTAACTCAAGTTGCTAGTTATCTCATACATAACAGCTAATGGCTAATGGTTAATGGCTAGATTGGTAAAAATACAAGAGCAATTAGCAATTAGCAATTAACGGCGAAGTTTATAACTAGCAAATTGCGTTAATTAGCCAATTACCAATGACCAATTACCAATGACCAATTACCCATGAATTATGAAACGGAAATCGAACGCGCTGTCACTCCCCAAGAACGAACAGGTATCAGCTTGTTGAAAACTTTTGAACCTGATATTTGGGTAGTTGTTGATGGCGGACATCCCGCACCCCTAGATGCAGTTGGTTCGGGCGCTGGTGTCGTTATTTTGCAACGTTCGTTATTTGATATAGAATCAGATAAAAACAATTTCAGTCTCGACTGGCAACAATATAGCTATGCTTTGGAAACCAGCGAAAACTCGACGAATGCCGAAATTTTGGCAGCGATTAAAGGGTTGTCAGCAGTGGCAAATAAAATTGGGCAAAAATCCATTTGTTTGCTCAGCGATAATACTGCGGTTAATACGCTTCAAATTAAACTTTTGGTGATTGAATTGGGGCTGAAAAATGCTCAACGATATATTAAAGAATTACAGTCACCGCCGTTAAAAGAATTAGCGGATTTATTTTTGCGTTCGCAGCCCTGTAAAATTATATCTTTACAAGAGTTACAACCAGAAGGGTTTAATATAGTTTTAATGGCTGCCCATCAGGCGGCACACGAACTGGCAACTAAAGCTGGTCTAACTCTACGACAAGGTTTACAATCAGTTGTTAGTGAGGACAACAGTCTTCAGCAACTCGAAAATCAGGACTGAAGTCCTTACTACAAACGACTTATGATTGAAAAGTGGAAAATTCTCAATTCAAAATTTGTTTTTGACAATCACTGGTTCAAAATAAGGCAAGATGAAGTAGAATTGCCAAATGGTAAAAGAATCGATGATTTCTTTGTCCTGGTGCGTCCGGATATAGTTTTAACATTGGCAATAACTGGCAAGCAAGAAATTGTTTTTGTGCGGCAATACAGACACGCAACAGGTGAAATATTATTAGAACTTCCCGCCGGAAGTTTTAATCCAAAATTAGAAAGCGCCGAAACCGCAGCGCGACGAGAACTCGAAGAAGAAACTGGTTATATTCCCCAAGAGATGATTCCTTTGGGGAAGCTTTATGATAATCCGATTAAAGATACTAATACGATTCATCTGTTTTTAGCGAGAGATGTTCGACCATCGGGATTTCAGCAGCTAGACGCTACAGAAGAGATTGAAGTGGTATTAGTGCCGGTTTCTCAAGTCATGGAAAAGATAGCTCAAGGAGAAATCCGAGTTGCTGGAACCTTGGCAGCCATTTTTTTAGGATTAAGTCAATTAAAATAGGAGGTAAATCGCCGCTTGACCTTGTAACCGATGATTGATATTGCGCCTTGTCACCTTTGCGGGTTAGTTCGCGGTTTATTCAAGACAATCGCCGAACGCCAAAAAGCTAAAGAGCAGCTAGAAATTAAACTAAGAGATAGCACGGCTGAATTAGCGGCGCTAAAAGAGCAATTACAGCAGGAAATTGCCGAACGTCGGCGAGTAGAGGCGGCGTTGCACGAAAGCGAGCAACTATTCCAACAACTGGCAGAAAATATCGATAGTATTTGCTGGACGATCGATGCTACAACAAGGCAGATTATCTATGTTTCTCCCCAGTGCGAAAAGATTTGGGGACTGTCTCGCGCTGATTTATGCACTGCGCCTGAATATTTTTTAGATGCTATTATCCATCCAGAAGACCGCGATCGCATCATCGCCGCTTTGAAAGCTAAAGACCCGGGTAAGTATGAGCAAGAATATCGTATCCTGCGCCCGGACGGCGAGATGCGTTGGATCAGATCCCGTTGCTTTCCCATCCGCGATCGCGCAGGACTTGTTTACCGCATTGCTGGGATTGATGAAGATATCAGCGATCGCAAACAGACAGAAGCTGCGTTGCGAGAAAGTGAAAAACGCCTGCAAGCAATAATTTGCACCCTCTGCGATAGCGAAGCGCGACTGCAAACAATTGTGGCTAATTTATTAGACGGTTTGTTAATTGTAGACCGCCTGGGTCGGGTGCTGTTTGCTAACCCGGCGGCGGGAAAAATTTTCGGTTGCGAACCCGAAGATTTAATCGGCGTTGAGTTAGGATGGCCCGCTATAAAGAACGATATCATCGAATTAACCATTCTGCGCCCAAATAAAGAAGTCGGCATTGGAGAAATGCACGTTGCTCCAACCGAATGGGAAGGAAAATCCGTCTGCATCATCTCATTGCGGGATATCACCGAGCGCAAACGAGCAGAAAACGCTTTATGCGAAAGCGAAGCAAAATTTCGCCAGATGGCAGAAAATATTGCTAATGTGTTTTGGTTGGCATCTCCAGAGGGTAACCAGTTGCTCTACGTCAGTCCAGCTTTTGAGAAAATTTGGGGACGCCCGATCGCAGCAGCGAATGGCAAACCGCAATTTTGGATAGAAACAGTGTATCCGGAAGACCGAGAAGCTGTGCTTGGTGCGATCGCCAAACAACTCCAAGGAGAGTCTACCAGCAATGAATATCGCATCGTCCGACCCGATGGTTCGATTCGCTGGATATGGGCGAGGGGTTTTCCCATAAAAGATGAGTTTGGTAAACTTTACCGCATCGCCGGAATTGCGGAAGATGTGAGCGAGCGCAAAATTGCCGAAGTGCAAATTCAAGCTTCTCTCCACCAAAAAGAAGTATTGCTCAAAGAAATTCACCATCGCGTCAAAAACAACATGCAGGTAATTTCTAGCTTGCTCGAACTCCAAGCTCAATACCTTGACGATCCCCAGACTATCGCCCTGTTTCGAGAAAGTCAAAGCCGCATTCGTTCGATGGCGCTAATTCACGAACAATTATATCAGTCACTACATCTAGACAAAATCGACTTTGCTAAATACATCAAAGACCTGGCAACTAATTTGTTTCAATTTTTCGGCAACCACTCTAATGCCATTGAACTAAAACTTAACGTGGCTGAATCTTCGCTTAATATAGAAACAGCCATTCCCTGTGGTTTAATTGTGAATGAACTGGTTTCTAACTCGCTGAAATATGCTTTTATTCAAGGAATGCCTGGGGAAATAAGTATTGAATTGTTCCGCGATGAATTGATGAAATTTCATCTAATTGTTAGCGATAATGGAGTTGGCTTACCTAAGAATTTTAATATAGAAACCGCAGCAACATTAGGACTGAGATTAGTCCGGATGCTGAACCGTCAGCTTAAGGGTGTTCTGGAAATTGACACCGATGGGGGAACGCGATTTAAGCTGGGGTTTTACGAATTAAATTACCGCCGGAGAGTTTAAGGCAATGGCTCAAAAAAAGATCTTAGTGGTAGAAGATGAAGCGATTGTAGCAGAGGCGATAGCCGAGAGCTTGAGAAAGCAGGGTTACGAGGTTGTGGCGATTGTGACGAACGGGGAAGAAGCGATTCAAAAAGTAGCCCAAAACCAGCCGGATTTGGTGCTGATGGATATTGTATTGGAAGGGGATATGGACGGGATAGCAGCTGCGGAAAAAATTCGCACTCGTTGCCATATTCCAACGGTATTTTTGACTGCTTATGCCGATGAAGAAACCCTGAAGCGAGCCAAACTAACAGACCCTTTCGGGTATATTATCAAACCTTTCCAACAAAAAGATTTATACGTGACGCTCGAAATTGCGCTGCACCGACACGAATTGGAAACGAAACTGCGTCAAGCTTTGGAAACAGCCGAACAAAAAGCCGATCGCCAAACCAAATATGTTTCGCTCGCAGCGCACGAGTTACGCAACCCCTTGAGCGCGATTGTAGGTTCGGCGAAATTACTCGGATTGAGCAGCAAATTGGACGAACAAACCCAAGTTAAATGCTTGGATTTAATGAAATCTGCCAGCCAAAGTATGAACCAGTTGATTGAAGATATGCTGGTCATCGGTAGAGCAGAATCCGAGCAATTAAAGTTTAATCCTGCCCCGCTTAATTTAAAAGAATTCTGCCGCCATCTGGTGGAACAAATGCAGCTAGGAGTAGAAGAAAAGCACCGCATAACCTTCGTCTGCACCTCAAGAAAAAGCGTTGCAGTTTTGGATCAACGGTTATTGCACCACATCCTTTCTAATTTGCTTTCCAATGGGATGAAATATTCCCCCAAGGGCGGCGAAGTGCATTTACAACTAGAGTACCTGGAGAATTGGGAGCAGCGTAGCACAGGCGTCTCGCCTGTGGGATCTCTGGAGAATTCCCAATTCCCAATTCCCGATTACCCAATGGTAATTTTCCGCGTTCGAGATGCGGGTATCGGCATTCCAAAACAAGACCAAGAAAAACTGTTTGAAGCGTTTTACCGATGCAGTAATGTAGGGGAAATTAAAGGGAGTGGTTTGGGACTGGCAATTGTCAAAAAAGCAGTAGAGTTACATCGGGGAGCGATCGAATTTGAAAGCGAAGTGGGTGCAGGGACGACCTTTACCGTCATCTTGCCTTCACCCACCGACAAGTAAGCTTTATTACCGAGGCAGCATTAAGTACTGAGCTGGAACAAGGTAACCAGCTTCGCCAAAAGTATCGCAGATCATTTTATTGGTAGCAAAATAAACCTGCCAGTAATTGTCGTTATGGCAATAGGGGCGGACGGCAAGGACGAGACCACCTACACTAAACTCAAGAATTTCCACATCCGGTGCCGGATCGGCGAGGACGTTGGGGATATCCCTCAGTCGCTCTTTTAACAGGGCGATCGCTTGTTTGCAATCGACACTGCTGTCAAGTTGAGCGACTAAGTCAACGCGACGGTAAGGATTGGTCGAGAAGTTTTGAATATTGTCGTCGAAGATTTTGTTGTTACCAACAATCGTCATCACGTTATCTGCTGTATTGATCTTGGTTGTAAACAATCCAACTTCCTTAACCGTACCCGTGACGCCCCCCGCGCAAATAAAATCCCCGACTTTGAAAGGGCGAAAAATAATTAAAAATGCACCCGCTGCAAAGTTAGCCAGCAGTCCGCCCCACGCTGCACCAATCGCCACCCCCGCCGCCGCCAGCAAAGCAGCAAACGAAGTTGTCTCGATGCCAAAGAAGCCTAGCATCGCCACAATCAGAATGATTCTCAGCGTCACTCCGATAATCGAGAGCAGATAATTAATCAGCGTTGGGTCAATTGGCTGGGTTCTCAGACCTCGCTTGATTAGACTGAGGCTAAGTGCGATTAACTTTTGACCGACAAACCACAGAGCGATCGCACCCAGCAGCTTGAGTCCAAATTGGGTTAACAGATCGAGTGCAGTTTGTCCGATCTGACTCAACCCAGAGACTGTTTGCGCCGCCTGGGTTTGCACCGCTTGAATCGGAACCTGAACTGGAGGCGGAAGCGGAGTAGCAGCGGGAGTCAACGTCTCTATCGGAGTCGGAGTAGCAGCAGGAGTCAACGTCTCTATCGGAGTCGGAGTAGCAGTGGGACTCACCGTCGCCGCCGGATCGGGAGAGAGAGCTTGGGCAATCAGATTGAGAATCATAATAAATTTTGGCTCTTGCAGGCTTTTCTTCCATATCTGAATAGAGAAAATGATAGCGTTTTGATCCAAGTTTGCCAGAGACGGCGAAACTTCTGTGTCTGAGCTTACTGTTTTGGGCGCAGGAGCATAATTTTTTTTGCTAAGTATGTGAGTATAACTAAATTGAACAAGAGGCGGGCGGGACGCCCACCCCACAAGAGTCTGAAATTCTTGTGGGGTGGGCATTGGAGCGGGCCCCACACTTGCATAACTATTTTCACTTTATTTACTTGTACCTACTTAACGGCAACCAAGCAAACGGCGACGCACCCCAACCAGAACCGATAGACACGCTAGAAAGTTTTGTTGAAGCGCTGGATATATCAGTTGATATTCTGGAAAACAGAATCAACACCATAGAAGACGAAGTTGGGAGACACAGCGAAAAACTAACCGAGCTAGAACAAAAATTTACTGATATTTATGGAGACGAAGATGACTGGAAAAAGATGTCTCACACCTGAGCGCATCGCGCAGCGCATAGCCAAAAACAAGCTGATGGAGGAAAGAGCAGCAGCAGTCAAGGAACGCTGGGAGAAGTTGAACGCAGAAAGCGCCAATAGTCGCAATCGCAAATCACCGCTATTGGAGTTCGTTGACGATTTGGTGCATCGTCCGCCCAATGTGGAACAGATGCGCCAGATCAAACAACTGCTACTAGAAGAACAAAAAGCGATCGCTCAACTAATTACCCTAATCGACAAATATCTAGCAAATAAAGACTGATTTGCAACCTGTCTTAACAGGTTTTGTCGGGTCACGGCGTAGATAAATTTTGATTTCTATCGCAAGATTATCTCTTGTTCCCGAAAGCCGGAAATTTATTTGGTCGAACACACCGGAAGGGGCACGGCGTAGATAACTTTTGATTTCTCTCCCAAAATTATCTCTTGCCGTGCCCCGAAAGCCTTTAAATCGTCTGTGTCAAATGATACGGACTGGTCAATTTATCCAACTGCTTCACCAACAAACTGAGGAACAAACCCACATCGGTAACGACACCAACCGATTCAATTGAACCGCGATCGCTCAATTTCGTCACCACCGCCGGGTTAATATCCACGCACACCATCTTGACGCCAGCGGGAGTCATATTCCCCACGCCAATGGAATGTAACATCGAAGACAGCATCAGAATCATTTCTGCCCCTTCCAGGAGTTTTGCATATCCTTGCTGTGCTTTAATTAAATCCATTTCCGTATCCGGCAGGGGGCCATCGTCGCGAATCGAACCAGCGAGGCAGAAGGGCACGTTGTTGCGGACGCACTCGTACATGACGCCGCTGCTGATGATGCCTTGCTCTACGGCGTTCGCAATGCTACCGTAGCGGCGAATTAAATTAATTACCTTCAAGTGGTGGCGGTGTCCGCCTCGGACGGCGACGCCGCGTTTCATATCCACGCCCAAGGAAGTTCCCATCATCGCTTGTTCGATATCGTGGACGGCGATCGCATTGCCACCCAACAATGCTTGCACGTAACCTTCGCGAATCAAACGGGATAAATGTTCTGCACCGCCGGTATGAATTACTACAGGGCCAGCCGTGACAACGACTTTACCACCGCGATCGCGTATTTGGCGCAATTCCCATGCAATTTGTTCCACGACTAATTCTACGCGGCGTTCGCTGGAAACACCAGAACCCATAAAGGTGAATTCCTGGGTATTGCGTTGTTCCCGCGATTCGGTTTTGCGGACGGTGCGAATCCCTTCTACTCCGACGATGACATGGTCGCCGATTTCTAGATCTCGCAGCAACTTGCATTTAGCAACCGGGCCATCTGGAGTGAAGTTTACAGCGATCGCGCCATCCATGCGCTGAGAATGCACTTTCACCCACTGGCAATGCACCCGCACTTCCGTGGGATAAATCGTCGTTACGTAGAAGTCATCCGGTGCTACACCCGCTTGGGTTACAGGTTCGAGATTAACATCGCAAATTTCTTGCGGCGGCGGTACCGCACCCAAGTCGATCAACTGGGTGACGATCTCTTCCATGATGTCGTGAGACGGTGCAGAAACCTTCACATCTGCCGCCGAAGTACTTTGCCGCTGTTCCCCCAGATTAAAATTGAGTACCTGGAAGCTACCGCCATTGTCCACAATTAAGTCTAGGGCGCGGTTGATTAAACCCGAATCCAGCAGGTGTCCTTCCAACCGAATTGTGCGACTTTCTACCGACACGTTGGCGTGGACTTCGACTCGCACGGGTTCGGTAACGCGCAGGGTCAAGCACTTAGCCGCACCTCCTGCTTTGAGGAATTCCGTCAGCGCTGTTTCAATTACCTCAAACCCAGCATCAGCCAAACCCTGCTTCAGACTGTCACTCGCCTTGTTCATCACCACAATGCTGTCCACGTTGACCGCATTGCAAGCGAAATTGACCGCATCTGCTTCTGAAATCGCAATGCGTTTTTCAGCGGGAACTCGCATTTCAATCAGGCGATTTGAATAAGAATCAAATGCGGGTGGATAGTAGAGTAAATAGCCGCCAGCAAGGGGACAGAAGCAGGTATCTAAGTGATAGAACCGTTCGTCAATTAAGCGCAGCGATAGCACTTCGATATCCAACCACTTTGCCAGATAAGGATGCGAGTCGAGTTCCGACCTAAAGCCGTATCCCGCCCACAACCAGCGCCCTTCTCGGTCGAGTAAAGCGTCTCCCGCGCCTTCAAATGGCAAGTCTTTCGGCAGTTCGTAAACTGTATAGCCTTGCGACTCGAACCACTCTTTAAAATAAGGTTCTTCTCCCTGACGTTCTTTGTGGTAAAAACGACTGAGAACGACATTCTTTCCCAACACCAAACCCGCGTTGGCGGTAAATACCATATCGGGCCAACCCTGTTGGGGTTTGACTAAATCGACTATCGCATGGTTTTTGAGAACGTGGTGTAGCTTTTGCCACTGTTCTACCGCGCGTTCGCGCGATGATTTGTGTATATTCCCCTCCATCCAAGGATTAATCACGTAATCCACGTCGTAGTGGTCGGGGGCGCACATCAAGAAGCGAATCTGATTGGTCATAATGAATTTTTACAGGTAGATTACACGGCTCTACAGACTTTAAATATAAGCCACTCCAAAAGTTCACCGCCGCGATCGTTTCAATCGGAGCGGGTGCGGGTCGCTATCAAAGCCAGCTTTATATTTTATCAGACCTGTACCTATAGTTGTATCAGGCTTTACCGTTTCTCGTCGGCCTTGCGTTATATCAAACTATTTTTGTGGCTCAATAAAGCGCATTGGCATAAAGCCAGCATCCTGAATCAGCTGTTGCCCCTCCTCGGTCAGGAGTAGCGAAGCGTAAGCTTCACCAGCTTTAGTTTCAATTGAACCATCTTGCCTGACTACAACATAAATCTGTCGTACCAGTGGATATTGATTCGTTCTAATTGCTTCCCGATTAATTTGATTGCGTTGCTTAGGACATACTGCCGCTGGGATAAGTTCGCCCTCGTAGGCAGCCACAAATTCGCTGTTTCTATCTTTAGCAATTTTCAGCGTTTTGAGGCTACACTGACCAATTAAAGTTTTGGCAGACGCGATATAAATTCCACCTTTTTCAATTTCATTATCAGGATTTCCAACTTTGCTAATTGCCTCACTTGGAGTCCTGGCAAAAGTAATATTATTACCAAAATATTCTCCGCTTAAAAAATAACCCTTGACGATTGTCGGGCCGCCGCTCCCTTGGGTTGCGTATGGTTTAATTGTTAAGTCTGGGCCACCTATTTCGCGCCAGTTTCTATACTTGCCCTTGTAAATTCCCACCAATTGTTCAACAGTTAACCCTTTTATATTGAAGCTGGGATGAACAGCGGCAACTATAGCATCGTAAGCCACAGGAATTTGCTTGAGGGTAAATCCCCTTTGATTCGCCAAGACAACTGCCTCGTTAGTTACAGGAGTAGACGACTGAGCGAAAGCTAAACGGCCTTCAATTAACATCTTGATGCCGTTGCCAGAACTAGGTGGTTGAAGCGGATCTTGCTTGTAAGTAATTTGAAACTTAGGTAGTTCTGCTTTAATTTTTTGCTCGGCAGTTTCTCGAATTGCTGCCCAACTGGTACTACCTCCATACTGCCAGATACCGAAGGGAATTTTGTCGCAATCTGCAAATTCAGTAAAGGTTTTTTGTTCCTGGGCACACTTCAATAAAATCGAATTAGGTACAATAAACGCAATGCTGGCGACAGCCAAACCCGCCAATAATCCCGCGCCAATTTTGACAGGTAAGTGTTGAGGCTGAGGCCAGGTGAGCGTCCCTGCTGCGGGATTTTGGCAGATTACGGGTAGCCAAGAAGCACAGGGAGATTCTGTTTCCATACCCTGCAACTTTTCCCTGGCTATCCTAACAGCTTGGTGGAGGGATTTTCCTTGAGAAAAAGTGGTGAGGAAATATCGCAGAAACTCCTGGGCTACATTATCGGGTACGGCTTCCCGCATTGCGATCGCACTCGGTATTCCCAGATCTGCAATCTTTGCTAGCAATCCCAATCCATCACAAGAGTTGAAGATTGCCAGCTTCAAACCGTTTTTCACTGCCTCCTTGAGCGCATACCGCAACTCGTCCAGCGATAAGCTCTCCCTGTCGTTAATCTGAATTGCTCCTTGCAGCGTATTATCAGCATTTGCCCAGCTGGAACTGTGACCAGCAAAAAACAAAATATCCCAGGGTTTGTTCCACAGATGTTCGTTAAGTTCTTTTCTTTGAGGCAACTCCAGCAGAGTGACGCTTGCTCCCCGTAGCTGACTCAGCGCCTTTTTGTCTTCCTCAATATCAATCCCCTCTGCATTGCCCAAAATTGCCAGGATTTTTACCGGGTTGCTAAGTGGCCTCGACGGTGCTGGGGCATACTTGCTACCCAAAACAATTTCAGCCCTGGGAAGGCTTTCTAGTAAATCCCACAAGTGCCAAGGGAGCTTTTGCAATTGTACGTTCTGGGTCTGAAGCACAATCCGCGCTTCATCAGTTTCCTTGTTCACTTCCGTTAGCACCGCAGCCCGCAACTTTTGCATGGAAGACTGGTCGAACCATTCTTGCAGACACTTCTCTAACGCCGACGCCGCATTTTTGCACTCTTCTTCACGGGAGTAATTGTTCGTTTGACTTGGGTCAACAGTAATCTGCCTGTCGCCTTTATATTTCGACTGCCATTCATAATACAGGTCAGGAATCTTTGCGTCTGGGGGGACACGACCGCGAACCTCCACGACTGGGGGCTTTCCCTCTTCCCCAATCTGAAGAGTCACGGGAAAGCCCTGTTCAAAACTGCCCTCACCAATCTTAAAAACAACCAGCTTTTGCATATTGGACTCAGCAATCGGTGGCTAGGAGCGAAGCATCAGGTTAAGCAATTGTTAACTGTATAAACCGTCGCTTTGATGCAACGCCAGTGAATTTATTATTGCTTAATGTTTTTCCAGCAATTTTTATAAATAAATTATCAACGAATTTATCAAACAACGAAGTGTTCCGCTATACATGCGTCCAGTCTTGCCTTGACAATAGACTTCTGGCAAAAGTGATTCGGACTGGCTTTCCTGCCCATCCCACAAGCGGTTTTTTTTCTTGTGGGGTAGGCGTCCCGCCTGCCCACGGCTTAGCGCTGACTTTGGCGTTGCGCGTCCAGGCTAATTTTTGTATTTCAACAAACCAGGAGGCCAAGTTGCTTTTGCTAATAAAGGTTGTAATTCTTTATAAATTCTATCTGCCAAAAGTTGTTGACCTGCTGCATTGGGATGAATTACATCATCTTGTCGATAGCGGGTATCGTCTAAAATGCCTTTGAATATTTCCGGAATCAGATAAGATTTGGTATCTTTGGCAAGACGCTGATAAAGTTCGTAGTAATTACCTCTAAAAGGGCCGCCGTTGATTCCCAAAAGCACGACAATCGCTTTTTTGTCTTGAATTGAAGTAATAATTTGTCGCAAGTTTTGTTCTGTTTCGGCAATGGGAATTCTTCGCAGAAAATCGTTCGCACCTAATTCAACAATAACTAACCAAGGTTCTTGGGCCAGTACATCTTTTTGCAAGCGAGCGAGTCCCATTGCTGTTGTATCGCCGCTGACGCCTTTATTTAAAATTGGCACGCCCAATTGACGACTGAGAACGCTGGGAAAAGCTTCTGTCTGTGCTAATCCATAACCTTCGGCAATGCTATCGCCCAAGACGATAAATTGCTTGCCCGCACCAGCTTTGAGGTTTGCGATTCCATCCAGGTGACTGCTGCAACTGGTGAAAACAACCAGCGAACAGAAGATTAACGAAAAGAACCAAATCCAGCGACGGTTTTTCATAGGGGAAGCGATCGCCGAAAATTCACCTGTAACCCATCCTTGGGATGCGGTGTCGGTACTCGAATCAATTCCAAACTTTGGTTGGGCAACAATTCCCAGGTATAATCCCTAACTAAGTGCGCGGCGAATACCTTCATCACCAACTGAGCGAAAGCTTTACCCAAACACTCGCGCATTCCGCCGCCAAAGGGCAGATAGCCAAAAGGCTTTTGTTTATCTTCAGCTCTTTCTGGCGAAAACCGCTCCGGATCGAATTGCTCTGGCTGAGAATAGATAGAACTATCTTCATGAGTATGGGCAATTTGATACAGCGCCACCCAACCTTCAGGAATGGAATAACCGTTAAATTCACAAGTTTTGACTACCTTACGAAAGCCGCCGCCTACGGGAGGAACCAGTCGCAGCACTTCTTTCAACACCATTTCCAGATAAGTCATCTGTCTGAGATTTTCCGCTGTCAAGCAGCCATCGGGAGCAACTTGCAAAACTTCTGCCCTTGCTAGTGCCAAAACTTCCGGATGCTGTGCGAGGCACAAACACAGCGTACCCAAAGCAGAGGTAACTGTTTCATGTCCGGCAAATAATAGCAGCAACACTTGGTCTTTTAATTCAGCCAAACTCAAGCCGTTACCTTCATCGTCGCCAGCTTGCAATAATAGTCCCAGGGCGTCTTGTCCTGGGTTTTGTTCGGCTTGGCGGCGCAGTACAATTTTTTCTATATGGTCTAGAATTTCTTTTCGGCAATATAGCGCCCGACCAAACTTAGTCCAAGGTAAGGGAATGGGAATTGTAAACAGACCATCGCACCAATCTTTAAACAACTGGCTGATGTTAGTTTCAAAACTGGAATCTTCACCCACTAACAAACTGCTGGCAACATCAAAAGTATAATCTCGCAGTTGGGGATACCAGGTTAACTTGCCGAGTTTTTCCCACTTCTGCAAATATTCCAGCGTAATGCGTTCCATTGAAGGCAAATAACCCGCCAGTGCCTTGGGTTGAAAAGCGTAGGATAGTAGCTTGCGTCGAGATTGGTGTTGGCTGCCTTCCTGCACGGATAACGACAGCGGTCCTAGCAAAATTTTAGTGCTTTGGGGCCAAGCGATCGCAAAATACTTATCATTGGTAAGAATAAATCGATTTGCCTCCGCGCCGACCAATACGATCGTTGGACGCCCAAAAATCGAGGTTTTAAATAGGGAGCCGTATTTCTTTACCCGCTTTTCAATAAAATCAGCATCGCGCAAAAACCCGATCGTTTCGCCAATAATTGGAAGACCAAATTTGCCAGGGGGTAAAGGCAGCGATGGTTTTGTCTGGGTTATATTCATGACCTCTAATTAAGTAGTTTGGTGTTGAATCTAAGCATCGTGCTGCATTACATCCACAATCAATCCTTCCCGCGCCATCAATCCATTGGGAAACATTGCTTTGAGTTCTTCTGCTACTTTATCGAGAAAATTATCATCGTGAGTCGGTTCGTGGTGAAATACCACATATCGCTTTACACCCGCTGCCATTGCGATTTTTGCCCCTGTCTGCCAAGTTGAATGTCCCCAACCCATTTTTGGAATTTTAGGGTGGTAATATTCCTCGTCGGTGTACATGGCATCGTAGATGAAAACATCCGCGTTCTGAGCTAGGTGCAACACGTTTTCATCCATGCGATCGCTTGGATGTTCCGTATCCGTGCAGTAAAATACCGAATGTCCCTGCCACGTCACCCGATATCCCAACGCCCCGTTGGGGTGATTCAGCGGCCCTGTTTCCAGAGTAATATCGTTGAGTTTCACCACATCCCCCGCTTGGATTTCGTAAAACTTCAAGTCTGCTTCCAGCTTTCCATCTAGCGGCACTGGGGAGTTTGGGTGCAGTACCCGTTCCATGAAATGCTGTTTCATCGATACCTGACAATCGGGTACTCTTCCATAGATGTGGAAGCAATTCCCCCGGACAAAAGCTGGAGTAAAAAAAGGCACTCCTTGAATGTGATCCCAATGGTAGTGGGTAAAAAACATGTAAGCTTCCAGGGGCATCTGCTTGAGCAAACTTCTCCCCAGTACGTGTAAACCGCTACCCCCATCAAATATCAGGCGTTTTCCAGCTACCCGCATTTCTATACAGGAAGTATTGCCACCGTAGCGTGCGGTTTCATTGCCAGGGGTGGGTATACTACCTCGCACACCCCAAAACTGGATGGCAAATTCGGAAGAAGGGTTAGTTATCATTTCTAACTTAGAACTTTAAAGTGCCACATTGACCCTGATGCCGCAACAGATGATCGCATAGCACTAAAGCAACCATTGCCTCTACCATAGGCACTGCTCTGGGCAATACACAAGGATCGTGGCGTCCTTTAGCTGCGAGTGTTGTTGCTTCACCCTCACGAGTGACTGTTTGCTGCTCTTTGCGAATCGTAGCAGTTGGTTTAAATGCCACACGTATAATAATGTTCTCGCCGTTGGTAATGCCACCCTGAATTCCGCCCGATCTGTTGCTTATCGTGCGGATATTACTGTACTCATCGGTATAAAATTCATCATTATGTTCGCTGCCAGTCAGTAGCGTACCGGCAAAACCGGAGCCGATTTCAAACCCCTTACTTGCCGGTAAAGACATTACACCCTTCGCCAAGTCTGCTTCTAGTTTATCGAAGACAGGGGAACCCAAACCTTTGGGTACATTTCTTGCTACGCATTCCACAACACCGCCTATAGAGTCACCTTGTCGCCGCACCTGGTCTATTAGTTCTATCATCCTTTCCGCAGATTCTGAATCCGGACAGCGGACAATATTGCTTTCGACTTGTTCTAAGGTAACGGTGTTGGGATCGACAATACCTTCTAAATCTTTGATGCGTTTAACGTAGCCGACAATTTCTACATTGGCGAATTGAGAGAGAATTTTTTTAGCGATCGCACCCGCTGCGACTCTGCCAATTGTCTCCCGTGCCGAGGAGCGTCCGCCACCTTGCCAATTGCGGATGCCATATTTTGCGTCGTAGGTAGCATCGGCGTGGGAGGGGCGATATTTTTGCGCCATTTCGTCGTAATCTTGGGGGCGGGTGTCAGAGTTGCGCACTAAAATTGCGATTGGCGTCCCCAAGGTTTTACCTTCAAAAGTGCCGGAGAGGATTTCGCAAATATCGGCTTCTTTGCGCGGCGTGGTAATCTTGCTTTGTCCGGGGCGGCGGCGGTCTAATTCTACCTGAATTTCCTCTGCTGAAATTTCCAATCTAGGTGGGCAACCATCAATTACGACTCCCACGCCGCCGCCGTGGGACTCGCCGAATGTGGTGACGCGAAATAGATGCCCAAAAGTGTTGCCCATAATACTGAAAAGAAAGGCTTGAGTTTAAATTTTAACAGGGATCGCTCTTGACCAGGAGGTTTGGTTAAAAGAACCTGGGTTTGCTGGCGCACGCCTGGAAACGGGCAGAGTCGGTTTTACAGGGCTTACCTCTTTTGTGTCACTCTAGGAGAAAGATAATCAACTTAGGACTGACGAACCAGCTAAGAAAGGTATCCTCAAAGAAATTTACGGTAGTTAACCTATAAAATCCCATTAAGATCCTTGGTCAAAACCAATTGGCGAGCGCATATATTAAAGATAGCTAGCAATGAGCAATTTTATGATGCGGTACAAAGAACGCTATCTAGTAGATGAAAACGGAAATCGCATTGGGGTATTTCTGGATATCGCAGATTACCAAAAACTTCTAGAAGAATTAGAAGAGTTGGAAGCTATTTGTGCCTATGATGCTGCCAAGGAATCTGATGACGAAGTAATTCCCTTTGAAGTGGCGATCGCTGAAATTGAGCGGGAGCGGGAATGAGTTACACTATCTTTATCCTGCGACGCGCTCAGAAAGAGTTGGCGAAATTACCCCTTGAGGCTTTTGAACCAGTGCGGGATGCAATTGGGGCTTTAGCTGAAGACGCTAGACCTCTAGGGTGCATCAAGTTGAGAAATCGTGAAGGGTGACGCATCCGTATCGGCGATTACAGGGTAATTTACGAAATTGATGATACCCAACAGATTGTAACTGTTCTTCACGTTGGTAATCGGCGCGATGTTTACCGCTAAATTTTGAGTGAGGATGCTTCTGGTAGCGCGAGAAATTCTTCTAGAGTGAGTTGGTTTTTTGCTTGGAGCATCGCTGACGCAAGCCACAGAAACCGGGTTTTTTGAATAATACATTCGCGAAAATCCGACACCCTTAAGGGTGTCGCTATACAGACAAAGCCCGCCTGCGCGGGCTGTAAAAATTTTAGCCCGCGAAGGCGGGCTTTGTTTGTGTAGCCCCATGCTTTAGCGTGGGGGTGGGGGCGTTGCAGAAAATTGGCGAAGGTATTGTTTGGAAAAACCCAATTTCTTCAACCTGTTATCCTTGCCAATTGAAAAACTTGCTGTGCCGTAATTTCCAACCCCTCAAACAGAGAATCAATTAACGGTGTATCTCCCATATAAGTCGGCGGCGGTGCATCTGGATAAAAAACTGTAATGCTTCTCGCTTGACTATCTACCACCCAAACTCGCAACACTCCCGCATTCAAATAATCTCTCGCCTTAGCAGCTAATTCCCCAAAAGTTTGTCCCGGTGAAATAATTTCGATAACTAAT
>NZ_JBHFNP010000013.1:0-6048 GCF_041929235.1 Microseira sp. BLCC-F43 | reverse complement strand
TGTAATCATGGCGTTTCTTTTTCGACGTTCAATTTTATCGCTATTTACTGTTGGCGCAACTCCCTAAATACAAAAGTTAATACTGACTGCGGATAAATCAGCAGTCGTCGTTTTTCATCCCTGGTCTAAAGACACAGGGCGCATCATTCTCCCAGTCGCCCTGGTAACGAGGGGAGAACGAGGGGAGAGAGGAAAGTCCCCCGCTGTTTTGGGGGATTTAGGGGGATCTCTAAGACGGCGCGTTTGAGCATTGGCGGCAAAGGGAATTAAAATAGCCATTAGGAGCGCTAGAAGCCACGCTCGCTTCCCGATTCGTTTCGTTATGGTAATATAAACCTATTGGTTAATTGGCTTATCTTTATTGACTGGCTATACTCTTTTTTATGTTTCTTCGCTATAGTTGAATAATCTTCTGCCCAAATAGGGTTATATTTGGGGATAAAATATGCCAGAAGGCACAAGCAACAGGGGATAGTAAACTATGACTCAAGTACTCGAATCGTCTGAACCAAGGGTGTATCAAGGTCAGTTTGGGGAATTTACGATTACGAAGAGCGATCGCACTGGCGTCATCGTCTATCGTACCGGGTTGATGGTAGCGGCTTTGAGCTTTGCGATCGCTAGCGGGTTAGTATTGTGGCAAGGCAATAACCCAACTGTACTAACCGCTGTTACTTTCCTTTATGCCTGTTTCTATATCGCCCTGGGTGTTAGTTTGGCGACGATTCATATTTATCTAGCATCGCTGCACCGAGTTTTGCAAGTTTTTTGGGCAATCGGCGGCGTCGCATCTTTAGTTTTAGCCTGGCAATATAGCGAACCTCTGGCTTTAACTGTTGCTAGCCAACCTTTTGCAATTGTTGGCGTTGGCTTTACTTTTGCAGCTTTGACGGGAATATATTTTAAAGAAGCTTTTTGTTTCGATAGATTTGAAACAAAACTGCTAACTCCTCTCGTACCAATCTTGCTGTTAGGGCATTTATTCGGCGTTTTGCCGGTGAATGGGGAACAAGTTTTATTAGGACTTTGGGCAATTTTATTTATCGTCTTCGCCCTGCGGAAAGCAATTCAAGCAATTCCCCCCGATATCGGCGATAAGTCGGTTTTCGACTATCTTAAGGCGCAGCGAAACGCCAAAGCTTGAGTTAGGTTGCCACGGATGATAGATATAGAACTCAGACCCTTTGAACGCGAGGATTTTGCACGGTTAATTGGTTGGGTCACCTCGGCAGATTTGATTCAAAAGTGGGCACCATTGGTATTCAGCTATCCATTGAATGAGTCTCAGCTTGAGAACTATATTCAAACTACTGAAGGTGACAAACCAAACCGAAAAATATTCAAAGCTGTGGATACTAAAAATAATGCAGTAGTCGCTCATATAGAATTGGATAGAATCGACCTGAAAAATAGGTCGGCTACAGTTGCCCGCGTTTTGGTGAAAGAACCTGCCTTGAGAGGTCAAGGTATTGGTACTGAAATGGTGAGAAAAATCTTGGCAATAGGATTTGATCGTTTAGACTTGCACCGCATTTCTATCGGTGTTTTTGACTTTAAAAAAGAAGCGATCGCTTGTTATGAAAAAGTCGGTTTTGTCAAAGAAGGTTACCTGCGAGAGTCTTGGAGGGTAGGCGACGAGTACTGGAGCTTTTATATAATGAGTATGCTCGAATCAGAGTGGAAAGCGCTCAACATTTAAAAAGGATGTGCGATTGATAGAAGAACGCGCTTTTTGGCTAGCTTGGTCGCAAATTCCCGGAATTGGACCAATTTTGCAGCGCCGACTGCAACAGCATTTTGGCACCCTATCTGTAGCTTGGGAAGCAAATGCAAAAGCTTTGGGGCAAGTTGAAGGTTTTGGGCGTCAGATAATTGATACGGTGGTAAGGGAGCGATCGCGTTTCGCTCCCGAAATGTTCCTCAAAGAACATTCTGTCAAAAATCCCTGTTTCTGGACGCCAGCAGATAGGGAATATCCCCGCTTGTTATTGGAAATTCCCAGTCCGCCGCCGGTGTTATATTATCGGGGAATTGTTCAAGTTGAAGAAAATTTGGGCATAACTCCAACTGTTGCGATTGTAGGTACTCGCGATCCTTCTGACTACGGTAAATTTTCAACTCGCCATTTTAGCATTGCTTTAGCCAAGCAAGGATTTACAATTGTTTCCGGCATGGCAGAGGGAATTGATACAGAAGCGCATCGCGCCTGCTTAGAAACGGGTGGACGGACGATCGCCGTTTTAGGAACAGGTGTGGATATTATTTACCCACCGCGCAATCAAAAACTTTACGAACAAATTTTACAGCAAGGTTTGGTATTAAGTGAATATCCCTCTGGCACAAAACCGAATCGCGCCCATTTTCCCAGTCGAAATCGCATTATTGCCGGGTTAAGTCGCGCGGTGTTAGTAATGGAAGCACCGAGTAGATCGGGTGCTTTAATTACTGCGCGTTTAGCTAATGAGTTTTGTCGCGATGTGTATACACTACCTGCGCGGTGGAATGACTATAAATCCACAGGTTGTTTGGGACTTTTAAGCAAAGGCGCGCAACTAATTATCAATGAAGGTCTTTTGGTAGAAATGTTGAGCGGTATGCCGCCTGTAGATACGGGAAGTATAGCCGATTTACCTTTATTTTCTCAGCAGGTAACATCGGAGAATCGGCAACCTTTACCAAAGCTAGAACCGCAATTCCATAAAATATTAGAAGCGATTGCCTCCGAACCTACTGCGCTTGATTTAATCGTGCAACAAACTGGGTTTTCTGCGGCAGAAGTCTTGAGTTCGCTGTTGCAATTAGAACTAATGGGATTAGTCTCTCAATTGCCGGGAATGAGGTATCAGCGATGTTCAGCTTAACCCAACGCCGCCGATTTAAAACTTTCCTATTTCTAGCTGCAACTACAGTTTTAATAGTTGTGCTTCTGAGTATTCCCCAATCGTCCCATACGGCGGTGACATCGCTGCGTTCTTTAGCACAAAATCGGGGAATTGTCATCGGTGCGGCAGTGGCAATAGATGCGTTGCGAAACGAACCAGTTTATAGGGAAGTATTGGCGAGGGAATTTAGCAGCTTAACCGCGGAGAATGTAATGAAATTTAGGTTCTTGCATCCAAAGCGCGATCGTTATGATTTCACCGATGCAGATACCCTCGTTACCTTTGCCGAAGATAATAAGATGAAAGTGCGCGGTCATACGCTAGTTTGGCATATCGAACTACCCCAATGGTTAACCGAAGGAAAGTTTACCCGCCAACAACTGTTACAAATTCTGCGAGATCATATTTATACAGTAGTCGGACACTATCGCGGCAAAGTTTTTGCCTGGGATGTAGTCAACGAAGGAATTGGAGATAATAATGCGTTGCGGGATACAATTTGGCTGCGAGGAATTGGGCCAGAATATATAGATTTAGCCTTTCGGTGGGCGCAAGAAGCAGATCCAAAAGCGCGTTTATTTTATAACGATTATGGTGGCGAGGGATTAGGGGCAAAATCAGATGCGATTTACAATCTAGTCCGGGGAATGGTACAACGCGGCGTTCCCATTCATGGCGTAGGTTTGCAAATGCACGTTGGTTTAAATAATGCACCCCCTCCCGCAGATGTCGCTGCAAATATCCAACGTTTGGCAGCATTAGGATTAGATGTACATATCACCGAAATGGACGTACAAATCCAGAATGGAACGGGTACACAAGCAGAAAGATTTGCCGCCCAAGCTAAGATTTATCGAGATCTGCTTGGTGTTTGTTTATCTCAGGGAAATTGTCAGGCATTTGTGTTGTGGGGATTTACCGATAAACATTCTTGGATACCTTGGTTTACCAAAAAACCCGACGCCGCGCTTATTTTCGATAATTTCTATCGTCCCAAACCCGCTTACAATGCACTGAAAGAAGTTTTAAGGCAGCGACGGTAGCAAGTTCAGGACTTACGCCAAGATTCTATATGTATGGTGCATCGAGCAGCGGTGTACGGCACCATCTCCACTATATCTGGAGTTGCTGCGTAAATCCTGAAGTTTTAACTGGGACGGTGCGTTACGCTGTCGAAGAGAGTACCCTACAGATGGAAATAAATTTATGGGCGAAATCATACTTTAGATAGAGGCGGGCGATGATTTTGGTAGTAACCTCTCTAAAGAGGCAGACTAAATGCCAGTTTTCTATAGTGTTGATATTGACAGATTGGGAATTTTATGATAGTTTAGCCAGAGTGCCGAAAACCAAGGCCAAAAATTTTCTTTCGCATTTTGTAAACCAGAGTCGATGCAAAACTGACCAACCTATAAAAAGGTGGAACGGGATGCCACGATTCGTTAAATTGGTGGAAAATAATGGTTGAACAATGGCTCTTAGCTTTAACAACAATAGTTTGACAGCGCCAAAAATAGGGTGTTGCTCACCCGAATTTACGCCTCTTGACTGTTGGATAAGACTCCCTTGGTTGAAGCTCTAAGCAGACCCTCTAGAAATTAGTTCTAGTTGAATGGTGAAGCTTAGATAAGTTTAGCCAAGTTTTGTATAGCACAGTCAGATTAACACTGAGTAATCCCAAATGAAAATTGAGTTAATCAGACAAACCAAGCATCTACTGCTAAGCGGAATCATAGTCACCCTTGGACTGTGGACAATACCCGCACAAGCACAAGTCGCTGACGCGCAGATAAACGCGATGGTGGAGGCATTGCGACAAGCTGCACCACCCAACAAACCGAATGACGGGATGTTCAGTCAATGGCAAGTTTTACCCGGCATTATCCCCAGTTGGACTAAACAATGCGTCGGCAGGGAACTCACACCCGCCGAATTTGAATCCGATGCGGCGGCGGCGCGCAATACGGTGGCGTGCATCGTCCGACGAGAACTCGGCAAACAGTATCGCGTGACTAATAACAACGAAACTGCCTCGGTACGCAACGTCGCCTGTTGGTGGATGACTGGCAATACGACCGGGTGCGGCAGCGGTGCAACGGCTTCCTACGTGCAAAGGGTTGTAAACTTTTATCAGCAAGCGCGTGCCAGCAATACCCCGGCAGCACCAAAACCTGCAACTCAACCATCGTCACAACAAGCACGATAATTTTTAATTGCAGATGTTGAGAAACCGGGTTTGTTCTGTTATCAATTCTCTTTGTGAGTGACACGGAAACAAACCCGGTTTCTGGGGCGCTTTAGCGCCTACTACTAACGGTGCGATCGCTATTTTCCCATTACCAATTACCCATCACCAATTACCACTCAAAAACGTTTCTAAGTCCGGCACATCTATCCACCTACCCATTTTCTGGGATTGATGGGTTAAATCCATCAATAATTGCGAGTATACGCCTTCTTTGAATCCGGGGGTCATTTCCTCACCTCGGTCGATGCTTTGCACCCATCGATCTACTACTCTAATAAACGGTGCAATGCGACCATCGGCGTAATTTTTAGGAAACTCCAAACGATTGGGAATTGGGACTTCTGTTAAAGATTTTCCCGCAGGTGCAGCCCAAAGGCGAAACCCGTGGACGTAATCTTTTTGATTATCGCTGCCTAACACTAAAGTACCGCGATCGCCATACACTTCTACCCAATGTCCCCTTCCCTGATACGTCACCGAACTCAGGCAAACTTGAACCGGAGTACCATCTTGGAGTTGCAGCATTATCAGGCAGGTATCGTCGGCATCTACAGGCTTCATTTCGCCAGACTTCGGATCGGGTCGCGCGGGAATTGCAGTGCTTAAATGGGCGCACAACCGCCTTACAGGGCCAAATAACCAACTGATGTAATCGAAGGCGTGGGAACCGATTGCCCCCAAAGCACCGCCGCCGGTTTCTTTGCGCGCGTACCAATTCCAAGGACGCGAAGCATCGGCGCGACTCGATACCAACCAATCGATTTTAATTAAACGCGGTTGCCCTACATATCCTTCTGCCAAGTATTCTGAAAATAACTGCCAAGCAGGGACAAAGCGGAATTCAAAATCAAGCGTCGCCACGATCCCCCCTTTGTCCCCCCTTGGTAAGGGGGGGCAGGGGGGGATCGCCTCCCCCCT
>NZ_JBHFNP010000129.1:0-1571 GCF_041929235.1 Microseira sp. BLCC-F43 | reverse complement strand
GGACTTACACCATCACGGAAATTAGATTGTCAAGGTTAGTTATTATAAACCTTGCCCTGCTTACACTTGGGCCGTTGGGCTTTCCATTTTTGCCGGAACGAATCGCACCCAAACGACTCTTACACACCCGAATAATTTAGCGAGCGCGTGTTTCTGTGAGTTTGTGGGGTATATCCGATACCGATAGCGTGCTTTCATGCTACGATTATACACAAAATATGTGTAGCAAAACATGAAGATTAGATTAGACCTTCTGATCGATGAATCCGAGAAAGAATTGCTAGAGAGCTACTGCTTGGCTACCGGGCGAACCAAAACAGACGTTCTCAGGGAGTTGATTAGAAAACTGAAACTGCCGAAAAGCCGCCCGTAGCGCAGCTATTGGGCGGGGCTTGAAACCCAAGATTTTCGGTCAGCCCAATAATTATCAGATTGGTTTTGTTGTTGGGGTCGTTCAGCGCTGGTATTGTTACGCCATCGGGCGTCTTAAACGGCTTGGTGAGATTGAGGATGGCGAACACCTCGTGAATGCTTAAACCATACACCATCTGTATTGAAAAGACCCACATCCAATCCTTGCGAGAGTCCAGTTTAGCTAGGCAGGCGGGAATCCCCACAACATACTCTTAGTTGGTGTGGGATGAAAGCCGAGTGAGCCCAAGGAGCGTTCCCTGACCAATGCCGTAGGCGAGGGAAGGCAACAGCGACGAAACGAGCAAAATCTTTGATATAATGGAATCACAGTGGGGCGGGACGTATTCCTCACTATAAAACGCCGTAGAGGGAAACATTGTGGAGTACCTCGAAGGAAGATCTTGATATCCACAAACAGGACTCAGATGCCTACAGCATATTGCTTGCAATTGATGTAGGAGCGTCACCATTTGGGTGTAACTCTTGTGAAATCCCCAACACCTGATCTCGAATAGCCAAGAATTCGTCAATGTCTACTGTTTGAAGGTCTTGACGAAATTCGGTCTGTTTTACGTTCAAGTCGCTAAGAGCGTCAACGATCGGTGCGAGTTTAGTGATACGCGCCAGCTTGCGCATTGCACCCACGCAGTGCTTATAAGCCTTAGTCCCCTGCTCATAGCTGTTTACTACTTCCATGATGGCTGGCAGAGTCACAGCTTTATCAGACGGAAGCTGCTTGTATTACCGCTCGTATGTATCGCACCACGAAGTCATATGGCTGGGATTGGAACGATCGCGCTTCATTCCCGTCCTAGACTTGTTGTGCCAAAAATCATCCTCAACCAGCTTAATGGCTTCACCAAAAGTGATGAGGTCATTCTTGATGCGGTTCTTCTCCAGGATTTCAGCATCGTACCATGCCAGGAACTCAGATTCAGTGGAAAACTTCCTTAAGGCTTCTGCTACCTTCTGGGCTTTTAGGACAGCGTTGCGGATGCCATCCTCATTGACACTCCGGTAGGGTCGAGAGAGGTTATTACTAGCCTCTCCCTCCCATCCGAAACCGTGCTTGCGGTAGGGTAGGTAGCCAGCGAGTTACCATTACTGGCACTTTTCCAACTACCCCCCTCCAAACTACCCATGACCGTTTCCGTATC
>NZ_JBHFNP010000128.1:0-25778 GCF_041929235.1 Microseira sp. BLCC-F43 | reverse complement strand
GATACTCATCATCCGATCCGAATTGGGTAATGGCGTCACCGGACTCCATTCATCTACTTCCGCAAATCCCATTGTGTAAAACTTGCGGATTTCTGCCATCACCCCCTCGCGGGAACTGATAATCAGAAACTCTACCTTTTCTCGTTCCGGTTCTCCTGCATCAGAATTAGGACGCACAGATCCGCCAGAGTCAGACAAAAACTCTTCTGCCATGAGATATTCTCCTTTTTTTGGATTTAAAACCAAAAAATCTAGCCACCCCGCAGGCAGCGCAAAGCAGGGTGGCTACAGAGAAATGTTAAAATTCTCCATTAGCCTCCAGACTGCTCGTAACAGTGTGGGGGTCAAGCTGTCCATTGCCGTTGTCAGCGGCATTGGGCAGCGATACTAGATTTTTGGCTGGACAAGGGTTGCTGTCGTTGAACTCGAGCAACCTTAAACAGAGACAATAGCGCCATTGGGGAAATCTGTCAAGATGCTCTTAACAAACTATGATTTGGAGCGATCGCTAAACGTTTAAGAATATTACGGAATAAAGATTCGCCTCGCACCTCGATAGGTATCAATATCAAGCACGATTTCAATTAGGCTTTCAACACACCGACTTCGATATTCGGAATCATTCAGAAGTCGATCGGCATTGCTAACGGTGATTACAGGCAACGACTCTGACGTATTTTCTTCACGCATAACCTGCTCCAGTGAATCTTTCCCTTTCATGCTGCGATTGGCGGTAAGCAAAATCATCTGATTTTCTTGAGCGAGTCGCCAAACCATCCTGTCATCACTGTCGGTTGACAAATCCATTTCTGCAAACGTGACGAACTGAATCGGGACAATATCTAGCCAGCCTTGACTCGCGATCGCACCGAAGAAAACCAAGGCATGACCTCTGAGATTATGATCGATCAGGAAAATCATAGTTCCATTTCAGATAGACAATCATGGACGCGATTGACACCCTACTTTAGCTTTAAGCAACGCTCGTGCAGAACCACATTTTGGTGGGAACACAGGCGTTATTCGCCTCGGATGCACATGCCTTGCACCCTCTATCTCTCTGTACAATAAGACTGAGGCAGTCGAATGACGTTGAGATTACTTTTCTGCCGATGTTGAACGCTCCGTTCACGTCGGCATGAATTTTTGAACCATCAGCAGCAACATACCAACTGCGAGAAACCCGTTTTCCACTGAAAGCGGGTTTTTCTTGTTTGTTGGGTGTAAAAGTTGGGATGTTGTCCCAATTTAAGAACGAAGCCTTACTGGTGTAAGATTCTTCGCCCACCACAACCGTAATTCCCGCTGCTTCCAACTTATAAGTTAGAAGATCAATAAATCTTGCATGTGGTATTTGCACGAATTTTTGGTTCGTCTTTCTCCCCAGATTAATGCTAGTCTTCCATTGGTCATTTTTGCCAATGGCTACTTGACTTACTCCTAGTTTTAAAAACTCAGACACAATCATCCGACTGCATTGATGTAGATAGGAATCGACGGAGTTGTTGCGATTCCTGACGAGATTCTGGATTCTTCGCGACGTTCCCTTTTTAATCAACCCTCTGTATTTGGCAACTTGCTTGTTGTAGAACTGGTTAGCACTTTTTAGCGGCTTGCCGTTTACGACGAGAGGTTGAATCTTGGGGTTGTTAAAAACAATGGTCGCTAAATTGTCTAAGCCAATATCTATGGCGGCTGCCAAATCTGGATTTAAAAGGTGAGAATCTTGTTTCGATTCTTGCTCTTCGTAAACTATCTCGATTACGTAGCATCCTGTCTTGGGGACAATACGAACCTCGCACAAGTCCTCAAACTTTAGCCCTGGCTTGACGGGAATCCGAATTGGAGACATTGATGGGACAACGGTTCCCTTTTTGAACTCCCTTTTCCCAACGGCTTGCTCGTTGAACTTAACAACATTTCTTCGATCTACATAACCAGGAAGCTTTGGCTTACCCGTGAATTTCGACGAATCTTTGTTGTAAGCCTCCAATGCTCGGAAATGGTTCGTCCACGTATCTGCACATTGTTGTAGCACGAGTTGAGCTACGTTAGCTGGCATTGCTTTGTAGTTCTCATTCTTCTGGAACAGCTTATCCAGTCTGGGCTGAGATAAGTAGCCATGCCCGTAAAAGTAACTATACCTTTGAGCATACTGAGCGTTATTAAACAGCTTGCGAGAAAAGTCTGTTATTTCATCGCAGTAGTTGTACCATTCATGTCCTTTCTTAATGACATGTTTTTCAACGCGCTTCGTCTTCATCACCCCCTTGGAGTTGTTGAATTATTTTCTCAGTCTTTCTCTTGGCTCTTCGCTGTCCATACAATCTAGCGGAGAATGAGGTGATGATTGATATCAAGTCTTGCATCAATTCATCTGTTCCGTTCTCGGCTAGATTCACAATTTCTAGTTTAACCCCACAACGGCTCAACAAAACATCTAAATAATTAGTACCAAATCTTGCTAGTCGGTCTTTATGCTCTACGACCAACACATCGTAATCAGACAACATCAACAGACCTTCTAGCTTTTTGCGGTTATCGTTGAGTCCACTTCCCACTTCTTTAACAATGCGGGTTATTCTATACCCTTTAGCTATGGCGTATTGTGTTAACCTTTCTGCTTGCCGTTCTAGGTTTCCCTTATTTTCGGATGATGAAACTCTGGCATAAATAGCCGCTCACTCTTGAGTGGATACAGTTTTAGGCACTGGGTTGAAATCGACAATTACCATTCCAGTTTCTGTCTGTTTAGCTGGATGCGGTAACTTGCCGGTTTTCCACCAGCGCCATGCTGTTTTGTAGCTAATGCCAAGATGTTTTGCGTAATCTGGTAGTTTCATAATGGTCATTTTAGACCATTAATGGCTATCTATGTCTATTGGATGATTGAATTTTTTCAATACCTTGGACTCACGTTTTGCCTTAACCGCTCGCAGCTTTTCCCAAGCAGCTTCAGTTCCAGGTTTGGGGGGTTTTGCTGCACTTCGAGCCACTCGCTCACGATTTTGCTCTTCGTAGTACTGTCGGAGTTCTTCAGCCTCTTTGAGAACTTGCTGGTACTCAGCTTCCACCTCTGCGCGATGAGCCTCAATATAAGCCAGAGCAGTATTAATTTGCTCCTGCGTGAGGTCAAATAATCCTTGAATAAACTTTGGTGGGTACTGCTCTGTCACATAGTCCATCACGTCGTACAAAGTGATACGGGTTCCTGCGATCGATAGACCCCTTTCTGTACGGATGATAGTTGTTTGTCCATTGGAGTGCGAAGTCATATACATAATTTGGCAACAGCTAAGTCTATTTATTTTACCAATTGCCCAATGGGTTGGTTCAAGAGCTTCCAATCTCTGAGTTAGCAATTTTTATTTTGAGCGATGCAATTGGCGATCGCTGAAGCGAGGTAAGCAAAAGAGAAATTGTTGAGTAGCTAATGCTACCTACAGCGTCGGAAAGTTTGAGGGAGATTTTGCGATCGCCCCGCGATTAAATCACAGAAGATGTATTAGGTGGATCGTCCAACTCTGCGATCGCTAATTTTACACGGAAAGCGAATGCCCTTCCAATCGCGCTCTGATAAATGCCCAATCAATATTAAATTAGCAGAAGGCGGTAGAGTAACAATGAAACTGCGAAAAACAGACGCAACTCTTAAACCTGCTGCTGCCCAATCCTGGAGTGCATAATCGGTCACTCCTAAAGCAGTTGTTTGGGTGGTGATGAGTCCAACTATCACATCGGGACGAGTTGCATGGTAAGTGCTTGACGACAAAACTACAGCAGGGCGACGTTTAATACCAGTGACACCTGGAAAATCGACTGTGACGACATCGCCGGGATTGAATGTCACTTTTACATCTCCTCGCTGTCAGGAAAAAGTGTAGCTGCATACTGCAAGGAAAAGGTCGTTACATCAAGTTGATCTTGCTGGGTCCAAGTATCGCTTTGATTGATAACAGATTCATTTTGCTGTACCAGATCGTTGAGAATAAGAGTTGCTAAGCGCAATCGCTCATTCGGTGACAATGTACTAACGATTTGGGTGTATATTTCAATAGCAGTAGTCGGCATATCGGAACCCTCCCGCCCTTTATACTTGCAATAACTAAATCAATCGCATCTTCAACACTAGCTGCTTTACTTAAAAGATAAAGTTAAAACTACCATATTTTCACGGAATGAAAACTCGTCTTGCCCCCATGTAGTTGGCAGTGTAAATCGCAATCTCAACAATACGATCAACACACCGTTCTCGATAACTTGAGTCATTTAATACTCGATCGGCATTGCCAATAGTGACAACTGGTAAAGAATCTTGAGTATTTTCTTCACGCATCACCTGCTCTAGGGAATCTTCATCCTTCATGCTGCGATTTGCAGTAAGCAGGATCATCTGATTTTCTTGAGCTACTCTCCAAACAACTCTATCACTGCTATCAATTGATAATCCCACCTCCTCAAACATGACGAAGCGAATTGGAACAACATCAAGCCACCCTTGACTGGCAATACTCCCTAGCAGGATGCGTGCGTGTCCCTTAAAGTTGTGGTCAACTAAAAAAATCATGCTTGTAAATGGTGGCGTGCCTTAGATGCCTGAAGCTTTTCCCATGCAGCCTCTAGCCCAGGCGGAGGTGGCAAAGTAGCGATTCTAGCAACGCGATCGCGATTCTCCTTTTCGTAATATAACCGAAGTTCTTCAGTGTCCTTGAGAACTTGCTGATACTCTGCTTCTACTGCGGTTCTATTCGCTTCAATGTAGTCTAAAGCAGCACTGAGTTGCTTTTCGGATAGATCGAATAGATCGCAGATAAACTTAATAGGGTACTGAGCAGCCACATAGTCCATTACATCGTAGAGAGTGATGCGAGTTCCTGAAATCGTCAACCCACGTTCAGTACGAATAATTGAGACTTGCCCATTCGATGCTGAAACCATAGATAGCTGTTCCTCCAAAAAGTATAATTTGATCTTATGTTACCTCAGAATCAGAAAAGATATTAAAGGTCGTTACATCAAGTTGATCTTGCTGGGTCCAAGTATCGGTTTGAGCGATCGCAGGTTCATTACCCAAGCAGCCATTGAACAATATGACCTAAAAATTATAGTCTACGATCCCAATACAGAGGAGATAACACAATGGAGACATTAGAGAGATATCGCCAAATTGTGCGGGATTTACTTACTTCCCATGCCACAACCAACGAGTCTGATATTGAGTCTCAGGTTATTTGCGATACAGAAAGCGATCGCTATCTACTTGTAGATATCGGTTGGCAGGGTCTTAATCGCATTTATGCTTGCTATATGCACCTCGATATCAAAGACGGCAAAATCTGGATTCAGCACAACATGACTGAAGCCGATCTAGGTCAAGAATTGGTAGCAAAAGGTGTTCCTGCTTCAGACATTATTTTGGGTTTACACCCTCCCTATAAACGTCCTTATACCAACTATGGTGTTGCTTGAAAAGAAAGCCGGTTTTTTCAAAAAAACCGGCTTTCTTCTGGGAGTTTCATCAGTATAGGTTGCGCTTACCAGACGAAGAATCTTAACTAATCGGCTCTCCCGTACTTAGGGTGATAAATTTATCTAATCGTTGCGTAGGTTGGGTTGAGCAATAGCGTTACCCAACGTTCTTGGCTAATAAGTTGGGTTTCGTTCCTCAACCCAACCTACAACCTTTATGCACAAAGCTTTTCACATGATTTATCAGGTTTTATTATCACCTCAACTACGGGAGAGCCTTCTAATTGATGCTCCTGTTATCATTTTTATTCAAGCTGTTTGGGACGGATTTCAAATTCAGAACGAGCACGAAAGAAACAAACATCAAACTCAAAAAAGAAATTAGCCTGTCCTAAGATCAAAGGCACATTGGCTGCTTGTGTCCAGGCAAATGCCAGGTTAACCATTGGGAATGAACTGACTTGAGCATCAACAATAACTGCGCGAGCTTCAAACCGAGCCAGGTTCCCTGCCAATAGAACTGAGAGTGTTTCATTCTCCCAAATTAAGCCCAGTTGTAATCCCAACTCGTAGGGCAAAACATTCACGCTTGCGCCTGTATCTAAATAAACCTTCGGTGTTAAGGGATTGACCATTAAGACTCAGCGTCAGGGGCAGATAGGGCAACCGATCAACCATGCCAAGGCTGCTGTCGATAATTTTGTAGGGTAATTTTTGAGCATCAACCATTCTGTTCTTGTTGCTTTGTCGCTAGAAGATTCATCAAAACATTGGCAGCCTCAGAGCAATTGTAGGGCGACCAGACAGGATATTCCTGGTTGGCAACAAAGAAGTTTGGCTCTTCTTCTTTGACCAGTTCCGTTGCCAGAAACTGCATCAACCGAAGCTTATCAATTTTTGAAAGCTCCAGGATTTTTGGCATGAGTTCAGCCAATGACATTTTAGGTACTCCTTGTGTGAGGTTGGATGAAAAGGTTGGGGATGCGGGCTTGTGGCATCGGGGCGATCGCTGGCACCCATTTATTCTACCAATTAGCCTGATAGGTTAGCTTAGGAACTTCTAGCCCCTGTGAAAGCAACTTTTGCCTGAACGCTCGAGGTGGCGATCGCTGAAAATACAAAAGAAACCCGGTTTTTTCAAAAAAACCGGGTTTCTTTTGGGGTTTTCATCATAAAAATGGTGCGTTATATCGTTTATGGTTGTATCGAAATTACAGCCGTAGGGGCACGGCAACCGAGGAATTTTGCGCTGGCGACAAAGCTTACTGATGTTCCCTACTGATGATTCCGATCTAACCGGATTTGATATTACACTGCGTTAACGCACCCTACGGTTTAGCATTGAGTGGTTAGCAATTCAGCAGGTAAGCGCTTGAAGGCGAGGCGTTCGTTTTCTACATCGACAAAGATAGTATCTCCATCGCTGAATTCGCCGCGCAAGATTGCTTTGGCAATTTGGGTTTCTAATTCCCTTTGAATTGCACGCTTTAATGGACGCGCGCCGTAAACTGGGTCGTATCCTACTTCTGCAAGGAAGTCTAAAGCGGCGTCGGAAAGTTTTAGCGAGATCTTGCGATCGCAAGAATCATTTTGTCAGTCGTTTCAACATCACCGAAACTCTAGCATCTCTTCTACGGTTAAACCAATATCACTTGCTATCTGGCGTAACAACTTAGGTGCTATGTCACGTCCCTTGTGAAATGGAACTGTTGTTGCTCGACCGTCTTCATGCCGAAACTGTTTGTGCGAACCTTTCTGTCGCACTTCAACAAACCCAAGGTTTTCTAGTATGCGGACGACGTCAGGTGGCTTCAGAACAGGAATATTGCTCATAACCTATTGAATCACGATTTGCTGCGTCCCAACGAACTCTGTTTTAAATGCGATATTTTCATCTTCCAACAACATTTCAATGACTTCGCGCAAATTTTCTCGTAACTCATCCAAAGTTTCTCCTTGAGAATGCGCGCCTGGAAATCCAGGAACGTAACCAACATAGAGGTTGGTGTCAAAGTCTCGCTCGACGATCGCAGTAAAAATTTTCATAATTATTTGTACTCCCTCTATTTAGATGATAACCTAGCAATACCTTGTATAATACCAGTGTAATGTACGAAATCGAATTCACACCTGAATCACTCCAGGATTTGCGCTACTTCAGGAAATTTGAGCAGAATATTATTATCGATGGGATTCAAACTCAGTTGATTTATGAACCAGCAGTAGAAACGAATAACCGATTTCGGCGGAATCCACCAGATATTGCTGAGTGGGAATTGCGGATAGGTGTGTTTCGAGTCTTCTACAATGTCGATCAAATCGTGCAGATCGTCAGCGTTGAAAAAATCGGTGAGGAGCCGAATAATACAGTGTTTTTTCGCGGACAAAAGGGGTAAAAAACTATGATTTGGACTTATCGCGTGTTTCGTGACAGTCAAGGGCGCTACTCGATTCGAGAGGTGTTTTACCATCGAGAAAGCAGAATGATTATCGATTATAGCAAAGCTCCTGTGGCTGTTGTTGGCAGTTCGGTTGAAGAATTGATGCAATTGGTTCAGTGGTTTAAGGAAGCTTTTGATTTGCCAGTTTTATCGTTAGAAGAAGTTGATGCTGAGATGGCAAAGCAGCCAGTTCAACAGCAACGCGATCGCAGCAAAAATATTTCTTTGAAGCAAGTACTTGCAGAACTAACTACCGAAACTGAAGGGTTGAGCGGTAATCAGTAAACAGCAGCTAAAAACAGAAACCGGGTTTCTTTGACTACTGTACCAGAAACCCGGTTTTTTTGGTTTTCCCATCATAAAAATGGTGCGTTACACTTCGTTAACGCACCCTACGGTTTAGGATTGAGTGGTTAGCAATTCAGCGGGTAAGCGCTTGAAGGCGAGGCGTTCGTTTTCCACATCGACAAAGATGGTATCTCCATCGCTGAATTCGCCGCGCAAGATTGCTTTGGCAATTTGGGTTTCTAATTCCCGTTGAATTGCACGCTTTAATGGACGCGCGCCGAAAACAGGGTCGTATCCTACTTCTGCTAGGAAGTCTAAAGCAGCGTCGGAAAGTTTGAGGGAGATCTTGCGATCGCCCAATCTCCGCGCCAATCTTTCCACCTGCAATTGTACGATTCGCCGCAGTTCTTGCTTTTGCAATCCGTGGAAGATAATCGTTTCATCAACCCGGTTGAGGAATTCCGGACGGAAGTTATTCCGCATCGCTTCCATTACGCGACTCCGCATTTCTTCATAGCGCGAATCATCCCCGGCAATATCTAAAATGTACTGCGATCCGATATTGCTGGTCATGATAATGACGCTATTCTTGAAGTCTACGGTATGTCCTTGAGCATCGGTAACGCGACCGTCGTCAAGTATTTGTAGCAAAACGTTAAATACATCTGGGTGCGCTTTTTCGATTTCATCGAATAGAATCACCGCATAAGGACGACGGCGAATTGCTTCGGTTAATTGTCCCCCTTCTTCGTAACCAACGTATCCAGGAGGCGCACCAATTAAACGGGAAACGGCATGTTTTTCCATGTACTCGGACATATCAATTCGCACCATTGCTTCTTCGGTGTCGAACATATATGCGGCGAGTGCTTTGGCTAATTCGGTCTTGCCAACGCCCGTGGGGCCGAGGAAAATAAAGCTAGCAATCGGTCGATTTGGATCGGCTAAACCAGCACGCGATCGCTGAATCGCATCTGCAACTGCGGTAACTGCTTCATCTTGTCCGACGACGCGACGGTGCAATTCATCTTCCAAGTGCAGCAGTTTTTGCATTTCGGATTCGACTAATTTACTAATCGGAATTCCCGTCCACTTGGAAATAATTTCGGCGATATCTGCTTCGGTAACTTCTTCCCGCAGCAAGGATTTACCGCTGGTTTGGGTTTGCGCTAGGTGTTTTTCAGTTTCTTCTAATCGCCGTTGCAGTTCGATTAACTTGCCGTATTTTAATTCTGCGGCGCGGTTGAGGTCGTAGTTGCGTTCTGCTTGTTGAATTTCCAAGTTAACGCGGTCGATCTCTTCTTTAATTGTCTGAATTTGACCGATTACGTCTTTTTCAGACTGCCACTGTGCGTTGAGGGTGCGTTGTTCTTCTTTGAGATCCGCGAGTTCTTTTTCCAGTCTTTCTAGACGTTCTCTGGAAGCGCGATCGCTTTCTTTTTGCAACGATAGCTTTTCCATCTCGAGTTGCAGGATCTTGCGGTCGATTTCGTCGAGTTCTTCCGGTTTGGAAGTAATCTCCATCTTTAACCGCGCCGCTGCTTCGTCTACCAAGTCAATCGCTTTGTCGGGGAGGAAGCGATCGCTGATATACCGCGTAGATAATGTCGCGGCTGCTACCAACGCACTATCGGAAATTTTCACCCCGTGGTGAACTTCGTAGCGTTCTTTCAAACCGCGCAAGATAGAAATTGTATCTTCTACAGTCGGTTGATCGACGTAAACTTGTTGAAAGCGCCGTTCGAGTGCGGCATCTTTTTCGATGTACTTGCGGTACTCATCCAAAGTGGTGGCACCAATGCAACGCAACTCGCCCCGCGCCAACATGGGTTTGAGCAAGTTTCCGGCATCCATTGCACCTTGGGTTGCACCCGCACCAACTACAGTGTGAATTTCATCGATGAACAGAACGATATTACCGCCGGAGTCGGTAACTTCTTTCAATACCGCTTTCAGGCGTTCTTCAAATTCACCCCGATACTTCGCACCGGCAATCAACGCACCCATATCGAGGGCGATTAATTTGCGATCTTTCAAAGATTGGGGGACATCGCCGCTGACGATGCGTTGCGCCAATCCTTCGACGATGGCGGTTTTACCGACACCGGGTTCCCCAATTAGCACCGGGTTATTCTTGGTGCGGCGAGACAGGATCTGAATCGTGCGGCGAATTTCGTCATCGCGCCCGATTACCGGATCGAGTTTACCTTCTTTTGCCAGTTGGGTGAGGTCTCGACCGTATTTTTCTAGTGATTCGTATTTTCCTTCCGGATTTTGATCCGTCACTTTTTGTCCCCCGCGGATTTGTGCGATCGTATTCTTCAGCTTGGCTTCATCTAGTCTAAATTCAGAGAATAAGCCTTTACCGAACCGATCGTCCTTGGTATATCCCAGCAACAGGTGTTCGATGGAGATAAACTCGTCACCATATTCTTTGCGATATTCTTCGGCGCGGTCTAACAGCGTGTCCAAACTGCGACCGAGATAGATCGAGTTAATTGTACCGGAAAGCTTGGGTTGGCGCTTGATGAAGTCGTCGGTGCGATCGCGCAGGCGTTGCACGGGAACCCCAGCCTTGTTAAAAATGCTACTAGCCAGCCCTTCTTGTTCCAACAGCGCTTTCATCAGGTGTTCGCTTTCCAGCTGTTGCTGCGAGGCAGCTTTAGCCATATCTGGGGTTTTAGCGATCGCTTCCCAAGCTTTTTCGGTAAATTGATTTGGATTATTCGGTTGCATCGAATAGACTCCCCTTTCTATACGCAATTTTTCTAACTACAGCCATTGTAGGGAACCGCGTGCGATCGCAAGATCGGTGTTCCCCCATTCTGTAGCGGGTATTACCGTCCTCAGATGGCTAATTGCTAATTGCTAATTGCTAATTGCTAATTTTCGATATCGCTGCAAATCTCTCTGCAAAAACTCTTGTGGGGTAGGCATTCTGCCTGCCTTTGAGTTTCTGTTATTGAGAATTGTCATATGCTAGCTGTTGCACAAAGGCTTGATGTTCGGCAGAGTTAATACCTGCCTGCAATACTGCTAACACCTGCTGCATATTCCCCGCCAATAAAGCATTTCGATCTAACCACAATCCTGGAAAGACTTGACTGCGAATTATACCTGCTGCATCAGGTTGCAAATTCACATACTCTCCTGCTTCTAACCGGAACCAATCAATGCGTTGGTCAAACACCTGCCACACTAGGTATTCCTGTATGCCATTGCGCCGATAGGCACGTTTTTTGTCACCCAGATCGATCGTCGCACTACTGGCAGCAACCTCAACAATTAATTCTGGTTTTCCTTCGATGTAGTCATCCTCGCTAATTCGCGCTTGTCCACCGCAGCTTTCCTCAATTAGCAACACCGCATCCGGTTGAGGTTCGTTGTCTAAGTCTAAGCGGACAGTCGGATTATCGCCCAAAACAACGCCAGAGGTTGCGGTTTCATAGAGAAGCAACCACCCCATAATTCGACCGTGGGGTTGTGCATGACTCCGGAATCGCAAAGCAGCAGGTATGTAAACAACTCCTTCAATTAATTCAGCTTTTTTCAGATGGGGCATGGCGTTGTAGCGCCGCTCAAATTCAAAGCGATTCAAGCGATCGCCATTTTCCAAGGGTGGAATTTTCAACTGTTGTGAGGTAGAAGGAGGCATAACTGTTCCCGATCGAGAAGCTGATATTGATGATGTTAAACCATCTGAAACGATAGATCCATAATGCCAAGATCTACTGGTTTTGGATTCCCTGCTCAAAGGTTTTGATCGCATCGACGTGGTTAACCATATTGATGCAACGTAACAATAGCTCAAGGTTTATTTTTGGTAATTCCTCACTTAGATCGATCTTTTCATAGTGCAAATCGCTCCCCTCTCCGCGCAGATGATAGATTTCAAGAACGCCATCATCCCAAAACCATACTTCAGGAATCTTTAGCCGTTTGTAGGATTCCAATTTATTGATGCCGCCACTGGTAAAGACTACTTCAATGGCTAGATCGGGACGCTTGCGCCCAGGAGCAAGTTTATAAGATTTATCAGCTTCTCGCTTGGCACTCCCTCCTTCGCTTTCCAGCGTCATCGAGCCGGTTGGGGTGAAGTCAAACCCTGCCATCAGCAGGTAAAGTTCCAACAATGCACCGATCCTTTCCTTAAACGTTTCGTGTGGTTCACCTGGCATCTGTTTAATCTCCAATACTCCATCCAGAAACGAGAGTCGGTATCCTGGACGGTCTAGCAATTGCTCAACCGCTTTGAACTCCCGCCAAGTCAACCCCTCAAATAAGAGCGGTGTTACTTTTTTGGGTTTGGCTAAAGTTGCTGTTGTCATAATATACCCATTCGCTGGTTCGCAATTTAATTTAAAGCTTACGCTCTACTACTTATAGTATCTCTTAAGATCTATTGCTGATCGGTAATTTTGATGACAAACTCCAGCCCCAAACTGGACATCTTTTCACTCTGAATCAACTGTACTTGATTTGTCTGTAACTCCTGCAAAGTTTGCTCTAGCTGTTCTAACTTAATTTGAGCTTGTGCTGCACTCGCTTGCAGGTTTGTTTGGATGCGATCGCGATCGTTAATCTCCTGACACAATTGATCGTTGACGCGCTTTAGCTCGCGATGGGTGTAAGTATAGTTAAGAATTAAGCCAGTTAATAGAATTAGATAGGCAATAATCTTGAGAAAATGCGCTACGTTGAAGCGATCCGCAGCTAATGCGTAAAAGGCATCGATTATACCCGCACAAAGCAATGTCACACCGATAATTGGAGTAATGACATCTCGCTTGATTGTGCAAAAATGACTTGGCTGCGGTTTTTCTGCTGGGTCATTGACCTTAAGCATATGCATTTACCAAAATTTTCATCAACTTTGTTGAATCTGTTGGGTTAATAGTTCCTCAATTTCTTCAAACCGAAACTGTTCGGAAAGCTGAATAATCTGCTCGGCAAACTTGCTATATTTTGGCTCAGTTTGCACCAGGTTTTCCAGATGTTCTTGCAGCCGCGTGAGTTGAGCATTTTGAGTAAATTCTAGGAGTTGGGCGATTTCGGCGCTGGAGGGCAAAATTACCTCAACCGTATCTTCAGTATCTGTTGTAGGAGAGGAGGCTAGAGTCTCTAGAGGGGTTTCATAAAGCCATTGCAGATGGAGATGAGTGGCGAGTAGGTTAAACAATTCATTAGCGGCTACGGGTTTAGTCAGGAAGTCATCTCCCCCAGCATCCAGCGCCATTTTTCGATCGGCTTGAGCCACCGATGCCGATGAGACAATTATCTTGTGATGTTGCAACTCGTCACGACTGCGAACTTGTTTGAGTAGTTCAATTCCATCCATCACTGGCATGACGATATCAGTTACTACCAAATCCGGATCTTCCTTGAGCATCTGTTCGAGTCCAACAGCGCCATTTTCGGCTTCAGTGACTTGGAAACCCAATGGCTCTAAAAGATTAACTAAGACGGCTCGGTTTTCCCAGCGATCGTCGATGACTAAAATGTGGCGCATTCTGCCTTGATAGCCAATAATTTGACCGTCAGTTTGGGTTGAGTTTTGTTGTATCCAATCGATAGCGAGAGGCAATTCTACTTCAAAGAAAAAGCTGCTGCCGACACCAATCTTACTGTTAACTTGAATCTCGCCACCCATCAGTTGAACGATTTTCTGGCTAATTGCTAACCCCAATCCCGTGCCTTCGGTTTTACGTTGGCGATCGCCCACTTGTTCAAAGGCTTCAAACAGCTTATGAACGTGTTCTGGTGCAATGCCTACCCCTGTATCTTGCACTTGAAACCGGATTGGGCAATTCGTTGCATCATCGCTTTTCTCTAACAGAGAAACCTCGAGTTTTACGACGCCGCTATCGGTAAATTTGATCGCATTTCCTAAAAGGTTAATTAAAACTTGACGCAAGCGTTTTTCGTCGGCATAAATTCCTTCAGGTAATTGCGGATCGGATTGGTAAACAAAGTCAATTCCTTTTTGCTCGGCTCTAATCCGGCAGATTTCCACCACACCTAGCAGAAATGAGGGGAAATGGATTGCTGTGGGTGCGAGTTCGAGTTTGCGAGCTTCAATTTTGGACAGATCCAAAATGTCGTTGATCAGGGTGAGCAAGTGCGAACCGCATTGATGAATAACGTTAACTTCGTGAAGTTCTTTGTCAGGTAGCGCTTTGGAGCGAGCGAGAATTTGGGCATAACCCAAGATACCATTAAGCGGGGTGCGTAACTCGTGGCTCATGTTGGCGAGGAATTCGCTCTTGGCTTGATTAGCATTATCTGCTGCTTCTTTGGCATGTTTGAGTTCGACAGTACGTTCTTCCACCCGCTGTTCTAACTCAGTAAAAGATGCTTTCAGCTGTCTTGCCATTAGGTGAAAAGACTCTGCCAATGACTCCAATTCGCCAATACCTTTGACTTCAATTGTTTGGTCAAGTTGACCGGATGCAATTTCCTTGCTGGCTTTTTGTAGTTGTAAAATCGGTTTGGTAATCCAGCGCGAGGTGAAAATTCCCACTATGGTTGCTACTCCCAGCGCTCCCAAACAGAGCAAAATAGTTGTGCGGTTGTTGGCATTAATTTGGCTCATGAAATCGCTTTCTGGGACAACTATCACCACCAACCATTCCAATCCCTGGGGATCTTGCCACGGTGTAACTTGCACAAATTGTCGTTCGCCGTTCAACCACAATTCTAATAGCTGGCTAGCTTTAATTTTCTTCAATCTACCATATTGTTTTTGTAAATATTGTGTGGTCGATCGCATGATGAAATCGTCGCTTTCAAAAGCATTGATTCTTTGAGGTTTACCATTCACAATTGTAAAAGATTGCTGAGATTTAGAACTTGCCACTAACAAACCATTGCGTTCTATAATAAATGCTTGTCCAGACCTGCTAATCTTTAAATCGTGGAGAAATTTACCGATCTGAGATAGGGTCATATCGATTCCCATCACCCCTTCAAAAGCTCCCTTTTTGTTATAAACCGGATAGCTGTGGGAAATAGCCAGAACCGCGCCATATACCCCTTCCCCGCCCCATTGATAAATCTGACTCCAAACAGGCTTCCCTGCTTTAGCTGCATCTGCATACCAGGGTTGGGTAGCAAATTCAAATTCATCTAATACGGCTTTAGGAAATAATTTCAAGCGTTTTCCGTTCTGGTCGCTGATGTAAGCCGCTATTTTGTTACTTTTGGAACGATCGAAGCTATCAATAATAATTTGCTGGGGATTTTTAGGCTCGAAACTCACTCCAACGAATTTACCTTTTTGATTGGCATAGTTGATGTAACCCACCCGATAAACTTGTAGTTGCTTCCAAAAAGTTCGCTCCATCAGGGAAAAATCTTCCAAATCAATTAAGCCTGCTTTAAAAGCATCTACATTGATTTCGTTGAGTTTCTTTGGGGTCGCCATATACTCGCCAATAAACTGCCGCACCCGAACCAATATCTGGCTTTGCAGTTCGATCGCCATATGCTCAACTGCTTTCTGTCCATTTTTAAAAGAAAAATAGCCTACTAACCCCACTGCTGTAAAAATTTGCAGGATAAAAGGAACAATAAGAATGAGTTTAAGAGAAATAATTGATAAATTTCTGTTGGTATTTGTTAAAATTGTATTTGGCGACATTTTGATTAATTACTCCATGTTTTGATTGTAAGATATGGTAGGCAATAAAATTGTGAAGGTTGTTCCCTTGCCCAGGGTAGAATCAACCTCGAGTTTTCCTCGATGTTTTTTTACTACGATTTGCCGCGCGATCGCCAATCCTAACCCCGTTCCTTTACCTACATCTTTAGTAGTAAATAAATAGTCAAAATTTTTGATTTTTACTACTTCTATTATTCCGTCACCATTATCCTGAATGCCGATTTTTACCCGATCTTCTACCAATTATGTGCGAATACTAATTTGCTGGCGATAGGCTTCAAGTTCAGCAAATGAATGTTTTTTTGCCATTTCATCAAACATATCAATAGCGTTGGCTATTATATTCATAAACGCCTGATTTAACTGACCGGGAAAGCAGTCAATTTGAGGCAAGTCGCCATATTCTTTGATGATGTTGATGGCGGGGCGGTATTCGTTAGCTTTGAGGCGATATTTCAGAATTAGCAAAGTGCTATCCAATCCTTCGTGGAGATTAGCGCTAACTTTCCGATTGGTGTCGGCGCGGGAGAAGGTGCGAAGGCTGGTATTGATGTTTTTAATCCGATCGGTGGCTCTTTGCATAGAATCGAGTAACTTGGGTAAGTCTTCGGCGAGAAATTCTAGATCGATGTCTTCTGCATTATTCTGCACTGGATCTGCTGGAGCGGGATAATATTGCTGATATAGTGCCAGATGTTCGAGTAAGTCTTTAACGTAGTCTTTAGCGTTATTGATGCTGTAGTTGAGGAAGCCGATGGGGTTGTTGATTTCGTGAGCCACCCCAGCAACTAAGCCACCCAATGCAGACATTTTTTCATAGGGAAACACCGCCAAAATCTGCCATTATCAGCGCATAGCTGTTGCGGTACGATTCTAAGCTGTAAGGACGGACAACTCCAGCAATGTTCAGGTTTTTGGCAATCGCATATTGATTGCGAAACTGTAACAAATCCTGAAAGGTCGGATAGTCTTGTTGCAGCAGTTTGACCGCGACTGGTTGGTCATCCACCAATCGAATACCCCGATAGACAGCTGTTCTAGTACCACAATATAGTAGCTCTACTAGATGATAGCCAGCTAGAGCAACGCTTGTACTGAAGGTGGTATTCATCGGTAATGACCTCATTGGACATAATATCAAGGTTATTATGCCCTCAAGGCCAGTGCCGCTAACAAATGGGCAAAGTCAACACAAACTCAGTTCCTTTGCCAACTTCAGAATTGACATCTATGGCGCCCCCATGTTTTTCGACTATAATTTGATGTGCGATTGCCAATCCCAAACCCGTTCCTTGACCGACACTTTTTGTGGTGAAGAGGCGATCGAAAATCTTCGCTTTTACCTCTTCGGGGATACCCATCCCGTTATCTTGAATCCGAATGACAACCGCAGATTCTAAAACTTCTGTGCTAATCTGAATGCAAGGCTGAGAAACTTTCCACTTTTCGGTTTTTTCATCGATGGCGTCAATCCCATTTGCCAGAATATTCATAAACACTTGATTTAACTGTCCGGCAAAGCAGTTCACTGGAGGGATTTTACCGTAGTTTTTGATGACGGAAATCTCCGGACGAGTTTCATTTGCCTTGAGGCGATGTTTCAAGATTAAAATTGTGCTGTCTAACCCTTGGTGCAGATTGAAGGGTACGGGAGTATCGCTATCGGCACGGGAAAAGGTGCGTAAACTGTTGCTGATATTGCAGATCCGATCGATTCCTTCTTGCATAGAACCCACTAATTTGGGTAAGTCTTGCCGGATAAACTCCAGGTCGATCTGTTCTATCCGATCTTGAATTTCCGGAGCGGAATTGGGATATTTTTCCTGATACATATCGAGCAATCCAAACAGATCCTGGATGTAGTCCAAAGCCGGTTGAATGTTACCACCGAGGAAGCCCACTGGATTATTAATTTCGTGGGCAACGCCCGCCACCAAGTTGCCCAATGCTGACATTTTTTCTCGCTGAATGAGTTGCAGTTGAGCGTGTTGCAGTTGCTGATTTTGCTGCTCGATTAGTTTGATATCTCGGTAGGCACGCAAAACAGAAATAACCACAGTAATCAATTTTTGGCGCGTTAACTCTACCTTCAGTTTGTAATCGTTGATATCGTACTTGAGGATAACCGATTCTTCGGGGGCATCCCCCGGTTGCCCCGTGCGTAAAATAATCCGCACTTGCCGATTTTGCAATTCTTCCCGAATGTACTGCACCACCTGGAGTCCTGCGTCATTCGTCTCCATGACCACATCCAGCAAAATAAAGGCAATGTCAGGATGTTCGACCATCATTTGTTTGGCAGCTTTACCAGAGTAGGCAGACAGGATATTCAATCCTTTGCCTTCAAAGGTAAATCCTTTGAGCGCGATCGCCGTGGCTTGGTGGATGGCAGGTTCATCATCGACAATCAAGACTTTCCACTCCCCCTCTAGATGAGAATTTGGGTGGGAAACTTCTGCCACTTCGGAATCATCCAGCAACAGCATTTCATCATCTTCTACAAGCATCAGAACCTCATCTGAAATCGTGGTAGTAGGATCGGATAAACTCGACATAACTTAAAGACTCCAGGGTAACTGAATGACGAACAGAGTTCCTTTTCCCACTGTACTCTCAACCTCGATTGTCCCACCAAGTTTCTGGGTGACGAGGTTATAGACAATGTGTAAACCGAGACCGCTACCTCCGCGATCGCGGGCAGTGGTAAAGAAAGGATCGAAGATTTTGTCCAGGTTTTCTGGAGGAATGCCGCAGCCATCATCGCTGTATTTTAGAATCGCGAATTCGTCAGTTTGTTGAATGCCAATTTGTAACTGTCCCGCTTCCCCAGTGGGATAAGCATGAAGTAGGGAATTATTCAGCAAGTTGGTAATCAGTTGGGCGATCGCGCCAGGATAACTGACAATTGTGATGCTGTCATCCCCCGTCACCGTCAGCGTATGTTGGGCTTGGCGCAGTTGGGGACCCAGACTGGTCAGCAGGTCTTCGAGATATGATTTGAGGGCAATCGAACGCTGTTCCAGGTGGGTTTGATCGACGGCAACTTGTTTGAAGCTTTGAATTAAATCTCCGGCGCGTTGCAGGTTGGTGAGCATCAAACTGGCGCTGTCTTGTGCCGTGTCGAGATAGTTGGTGAGAACGGATTTTTTCAGTTGTCCTCCAGCAATTTCGGCTTTGAAGGCTTGGGTCGCCTCCACCAGAGTAGAAGCTAGGGTAATGCCGACACCGACGGGGGTATTGATTTCGTGGGCAACCCCTGCCACCAGTCCCCCCAGAGCTGCCATTTTTTCCGCTTCCACGAGTTGTTTCTGGGTAGCTTTGAGGTCATCGAGAGCTTTGGAGAGTTCGCGGGTGCGAGCGATGACTTTTTGTTCCAGGGTGTTGTAGAGGGTGGCGTTTTCCAGGGAAATGGCGGCTTGGGCGCAGAGTAAGTGGAGAATTTCCACGCGATCGCGGGTGAATGCGTTCCTAGAACTGGAGTTTTCCAAATACAAAATCCCAATTAATTTGCCTCGATCGACGATCGGACTGCACAACAAACTCTGGGGCGAATGTCGTTCAAAATAGGGGTCGGCAGCGAATTTGGGGTCGGTGACGCGATCCCATAGTTCGGGTTGCCTGGTGCGGGACACTTGGCGAATGATGGAGACAGGGAGATGGTTGCAGGTATCGAGGGGTTGGGATGCGATCGGTTGTACGGTTTGAGCGATGTACTCGATCGCCACAGTCAATTCGCCCTCTTGGTTTAATATGAGGGCAGCTTTGTCGGCGCCTGCATTTTCCACCATCACTTGCATGATAACGGCGAGCAGTTTATCGAGGTGGATTTCGCTGTAGAGAGCTTGGGCGACTTTGGTGAAGCTGCCCAAATCCAGCAAGTTGGAGATGGAATTGCCGCTCTTGGTGGCGGTTTGGTGGATGGAAACCAAGGTACTGAGGCAGTTGGTCGAGGGTGTGGATACCGATTGCAGAATCGGGCGCAATAACTGGGGATAGCGGGTTTCTAGGTCATCAGTTTTGGCTAATGCTCCCCAACGGGCGTAGCAGTAATAAGCTGCTTGCATGTAGCTGGCGGCGACTGTTTCTTTACTCCAAGCGAGATAGAATTTAGCTGCCAGCTCATTGCTAAGTGCTTCTTCTTGCATATAGCCGTTTTCTTTAGCAAGGGCGATGGCGCGATCGTACAGGTCGATCGCTGCTAGCCGATTACCAGAAATTTGCTGGAATTGAGCTTCTATCAAATCAGCTTTGTGCGACCAATTGACAGCCGCATGGTCAGCAAACCGACGGATTTTTTCTCGAGCGACAGTCACCTTTTCCAGGCAACGATCTTGTGCTTCAGCAGAAAGGTTGGGATATAGCGCTAATCTCACGAGTGCATCGTAGAAATAAAACATATTTCCTGGTATAAACGATGCAATAGGGCGATGAAATTCAGCTACTTTCTCTAATTGAGTTAGAGCTTCTTCATGGCGATCGAACAAATAGCAACCAATTGCCTTAAACAAATGTGCCACCGCAATCCCGTGGGCATCTTTAACAGCATATTGTTGTGGCAAATCTACTGTTTCATCGTAAACTTCACCCATCAGTTGACAAGGATCGTCGGCATGTCCTAGCAAATTCAGCACGTGCTGGTGATAGGTTTGATTCCAACGCAGAAAGACGGGTTGTTTGAGTTGGGCGATCGCCTGACTATAGATAGCCATCGACTCCGCTAGCTCAGATAGTTCAGCACCCGCAAAATAAGCTGTGTAACTATGCACCTGAGCAAAAATGGCGGTTGTTTCTAGATCTCCTGTTTCTAGTCCGATCTGATAACCCACTTGTAGATCGCTTAAAATGCTTCGCCAGTTTTCTTTCCAATGTCGCACACCCCCGTGGAAGCGAGATAGGGTTTTAGCCTGCACAGGCAAACTGGGTAATTTTTCCAGAATTTCTAATGCCAACTGACCAAAGGCATAACCCAGGTCAATCTCTCCTACTGCACTACACAAAATCATGCCGTAGGTGACATACCCTGGTGCTGAGAAAGCTGTGTTGCCTGTTTGAATAGACAGGCTAACCATTTTAAAAAAGATAAATGGCATCAGATGAGGAGCAGCAAGCACCACCACGCCAGCTAATCGAAATAAGACCCGCATGGCTGCTAGGAGTCGGGGTTCTGTCATGATGGGCAGGTGAATTAATTCTGCCACTGGGCGATCGCCCTTCGCCCCATTGATTTGGGCTAATCCACGCCCAAAATCTTCGGGTGTGGGTTGGGTGGGCAATGCAATTCCTAATTGTTGCAGCGTTGTACATCCCAACCCAATGGCTTCCTGGAGTTGGCTTTGAGCAACGTGCGCTTGAATCTGGATTTCGTAGAACGGAATGCGATCGAGCAGCGATTCAACCCGATCCAGAGCCAGGGTAAGCCAGCGTTCTGTTGCAGCAAAATCGCCGACAAGACAGGTATTACTGGCGAGTTCAGTATGAAGCGTCAGAGTGAAATCGTAGTGCTGTTGCCAACTATTTTCTGGCAAGAGATCCCTACTCAATACTAGATAACTCAAGGCAGTTTGGTAAGCAGTTGCAGCTTTGGCTTTTTGTCCGGCTTTGAGGTTGAGCTGCGCCAGTCGCTCTCGCTCGGAAGGCTGCTCAACCAAATGAATGGCTTCGTTTAAATGATTGACAATTTCAAAAATCCGCTCGTGGCATTCCTGCTCGGAGCAGTTATCGAGAAACAGTCTGCCAATGGTTTGATGGACAGTTGCCTTATCAGTATCAGGAATTAGAGAATAGGCAGCTTGTTGGACGCGATCGTGCAAGAATTTATAAGAAACGGGAATTTCACTACTGCGATCGCGTAGCGTCGGCTTTGCTGAATCGCTGCCATCTGAGTCATTCGATTGAAAGAATTTGTAGGTTTCACTAATGGGGAGAATCAATCCTTCCTGTAAGGCTTTCCAAAGAGCCGTTGCCGCTTCGGTTTCCGATTGTTCGGAAACTAGCGCCAAAGTGTTCAAATCGAACTGGTTGCCAATACAAGCTGCCAGTTTCAACACCTCCTGCGTCTCTACTGGCAGTTTTTGCAACTGCAATGCCAAGAACTCCACGACATCATCGGTTAATGCCAACTGCCGCACCGCAGCCATGTCACATTGCCAATAACCCAATTCTGGATGGAACTCAATCCAACCGTCCTCATGCAGCGCTTTGAGAAATTGGGTCATAAAAAAGGGATTCCCTTGAGTTTTCTGATACACCAATTGTGTCAGCGGTTGAGCCAATTCATTGGTACAACTTAATGTATCTGCTACCAACTGATTTACCGTTGTTTCTAGCAAGGGTACCAGAGTAATCCTATGGACGATCGCTTGAGTTTTCTGAATTTGTTCCAGAGTCAACATCAACGGATGCGCCGGAAACACTTCATTGTCTCGATAGGCTCCCAGAATCAGTAAATATCCCGAACTCGCTTCACTCATTAATAATTGCAGCAAGTTCAGGGAAGCGGAATCCGCCCATTGTAAATCGTCCAAAAACATTACCAACGGATGTGCTGGCGTGGTGAACACTTGGATGAATTTCTGAAACAGTAAATTGAAGCGATTTTGAGCCGCACTTCCGGAGAGTTCCGGCACGGTCGGTTGTTGTCCGATAATCTGTTCTAGTTCAGGAATCACATCAATAATTACTTGTCCATTTTCGCCCACAGCGTCGAGGATTTTGGCTTTCCATGCCGCCAGTTGAGTATCGCTTTCGCTCAATAATTGCCCCATCAAATCGCGGAAGGCTTGCACGAAGGCAGAAAAGGGTATATTGCGCTGAAATTGGTCGTATTTGCCTTTAATAAAATAGCCGCGTTGCCGCACAATCGGTTTGTGGACTTCGTTGATGACGGCAGTTTTCCCAATCCCGGAAAATCCGGCAACTAGCATTAACTCGGTGTGCCCTTGGGAAACTCGTTCAAAGGCATCTAACAAGGTTTGCACTTCCGTTTCCCGACCGTAGAGTTTTTCGGGGATAATAAAGCGATCGCTGATATCCCGCGTCCCAATTTCAAATGGCTCAATAGTGCCAGTTTCCTGAAGTTGATGCCAACAAATCTCTAGGTCATACTTTAAACCCAACGCACTCTGATAGCGATCTTCGGCATTCTTCGCCATCAGTTTCATCACAATAGCTGAAATCGCTTCTGGAATGTGGAATTCCCTAAGAGAAGGTGGCTGCTTGGCGATGTGGCAATGCACCAACTCCATCGGGTCATCGCAGAGAAAGGGCAATTGTCCGGCTAATAATTCAAATAACGTCACTCCCAAAGCATAGAAATCGCTGCGGTAGTCAATCCCTCGATTCATTCGTCCGGTTTGTTCAGGGGAAATATACGCCAGCGTTCCTTCGAGTCGATTAGGGTTTTTGATTTCTGGCGTTTCTTTGGGCAATAGTGAGGCAATCGAAAAGTCAATTAACTTAACTTGTTTTGTATCTGGATGGATCAGAATGTTGGCGGGTTTGATATCTTTGTGGATAACGCGACAGGCGTGCAAGTCGTGCAGGATGTCAGCCAGTTGCAGGGCGATTTGCAACACTTGTGCGATCGCAAGTGCCTGGTTTTGAGTATAGTCTCCCAGGGATACACCGCCAAAGTCTTCCATCACCAGCACGTAGCCGTTGCGGTACGGTTCTAGACTGTAAGGACGGACAATTCCAGGAATGTCAAGGTTTTTGGCGAGGGTGTATTGATTGCGAAACTGTAACAGATCGTGAAAGTTAGGATAGTCTTGTTGTAGCAGTTTGATCGCGACTCGTTGGTCATCCACCAATCGAATACCCCGGTAGACAGCGGTTCTACTGCCACAATACAGTCGCTCGACTAAACGATAGCCAGGTAGAGCAACGGTTGTATTGAAGGTGGTGTTCATTGGTAGTGACCTCATTTGGCACAATATCAAGGTTATTATGCCCTGAAGGCCAGTGGCGCTAACACATCGGCAAAATCAACACCTACTCAGTGCCTTTGCCAACTTCAGAATTGACTGCGATCGTGCCGCCATGTTTTTCTACCACAATTTTACCGGCTTCCGCGAGTGGGGAAGCGAGGCATATCGCTAATCCCAATCCCGTTCGTTTACCAACTTCTTTAAAAGTATCAAACACTTTATTCATCAATTTAGTGGGTATCCCTACCCCATTATCTGCAATGGTGTGTACGGGGGTAGGCGTCATGGCAGAAAATCTAAATCAACCCAGACCTGACGATGCCGTTTTGGGAGGACTCGCAGGCGTCAAGCGGCGATTGGCAAGCGATGTTGTTGCCAACAAGCTATTTGGCAAACTGGTAGAATTCCAAGTTATAGAAACTGGAATACAGGTGAATGAATATCAAAAAAAACATTTATTCCAACCCTCTGGTAAAGATACAACTGGGCATACTGGGAGTTGGGATTGGCAACCTGCCAAAGATTGGTGGAAGTGATGGGGGGTGATATCGTTGACCGTTGCATCGGAATTACGACCTGTAGGGGCTTTTTCCCAATTAGCAATTAGCAATTAGCAATTACGTTAAAAGGCAATATAAATTTTAGAAAAAATTTATACTACCTGGGAATTGATAAAATTAAATCAAGCAGGGGTAAGAAATTAAAGGCAGAGGAAAACAAAGGCTCACAACTGTTTTGAGAAGTTATAACATAGAACGATCGGCGTTTATCTTGACCAGGTTATGATTTACTGCCTCAATCCCAGGTGCAAAAAACCGAAAAACCCGGATGGGACGGAGATTTGCCAAGCTTGCTCGTCAAAACTGCTGCTCAAAGAGCGATACCGGGCGATCCAGTTTCTCGGCGATGGTGTGTTTAGCAGAAGCTTTGCAGCTGAAGATACGCAGCAAAGGAAAGTCCCTTGCGTCATCAAGCAATTTGCGCCCTTACCGCAAATACAAGGCCATTCTGAAGCAATGGCGAAAGCAACCCAGGTATTTGAACAAGAAGCCAAGCAGTTGCTGGAACTGGCGGAACAGTATCCCCAGATACCAACGTTGTTTGACTACTTTGAGCAAGATAAGTACTTGTATGTAGCAAAGTATTACATAGAAGGGAAGAATTTAGCGCAGGAATTGCAGGCGCAGGGAGCGTTTAGCGAACATCAAGTGCGGGAATTTTTGTACGATGTGCTGCCAGTGTTGCAAGTGCTGCACAAGCGGCAGATCGTTCACCGGGCGATCAAGCCAACGAATATAATTCTAAAAAAGAGCGATCGCAAATTCGTCGCGATCGATATCGGCATCTCGAAACAGCTAGCCGACACCCGACTAACCAAAACAAATTTAAGAACAAGCACCGAAGTTTATACGCCTATAGAACAGATACGGGGGGGCAAAGCTTACCCAGCGAGCGACCTTTACAGTTTAGGCGTAATCTGCATTCAGATGCTCACGGGGGCGCAGGTAGATGACCTGTACGACCCCGTAGAAGGTCGATGGATGTGGCGAGAATATATCAGAAACGCGGGGACGGATATTAGCGACTCTCTGGCACAAATTTTAGACAAGATGCTGCAAGATTCAATCAAAGATCGCTATCAATCGGCATCTGAGATCCTGAAAGAATTTTATACTGGAGCAATACCGAAGACAACGACAAGCGATCGCAGCAAGTCTTCCACACAAGAACCGGAAAAAAAGGCCGCCCGCTGGCAATGCATCCACACCATCGCCGGACATTTAGACACCGTAACCACTGTTGCCTTTAGTCCGATCCCCCCTCACCCCCCTTCCCAAGGGGGGCCAGGGGGGATCCACGCTTCCCAAGGGGGGCCAGGGGGGATCCACGCTTCCCAAGGGGGGCCAGGGGGGATCCACGCTTCCCAAGGGGGGCCAGGGGGGATCCACGCTTCCCAAGGGGGGCCAGGGGGGATCCACGCTTCCCAAGGGGGGC